>JASLFY010000261.1 GCA_030150425.1 Yimella sp.
GGCGGCGACGGTGAGCAGCATGGCGGCGGCGAACAGGATCGCCGATTCCAGGTAGCCGAGGTGCAGCGTGAAGGCGGTGAAGTCGCCCGCAGCGGTGCCAAGCGCGAAAGTGGCCAGCACGGTCGCCCAATAGAAGACCTCGCGCCGACGGGTGGTGATCGAGTGGATCGAGATACTGCCCTCGACACGGTGCCAGGCGATCAGGACGACCGCGACGGCGAGCGCGTAGCCGATCGTGGTGACGACGTACGGAATGCCGAGGACGACGTGGACGGCGTCCGCGGCCATCGTGCCGAAGACCGCGACCATCGCCACGGTTCCCCAGTACAGCGCCGGGCGGTACCGGTCCGCGCGCACCTGCAGGGTGAGCAGCGCGACGAATCCGACGAAACCGACCAGCACCGCGGCGTACTGGCTGATCCCGACGAACCAGTCGGAGATCGCCTCGCCCATTCCGGTGGTGACCAGCTTGACCACCCAGAAGACGACCGCGACGTGCGGCACCTTCGGCAAGGTGCGGTGTACGGCGGTGGTGCTGTCGGCGGGGCGCGTCGGGTCGGTCGTCGTCGGCATGGACGGGAGGCTAGGTCGCGATGCTGGTCGCTCGGTCGGGTGAACCTGGGTGTCTGCTGGACGACCCCCGGGAAAGCCGGAGATCACCCTTTCGAACCTGCCGCAGCCCGTCCTCGGCGCGGCATGCTGGGAGCAAGCACGTTCCACCGGACGTTGCACGCAACGGATGTTCATCCGCCGGAAGGAGAGAGTCATGGGCAAGGCAGACCAGGCGAAGAACCTGTTCAACAAGGCCGTGCAGGTCGCGACCGATGGCGTCGAGAAGGCCAAGCAGGCCGCGAAGGAGAACCCGGACAAGGTTCGCGGTGGCATCGACAAGGTGGCCGGCGCGGCCGACAAGGTGACCAAGGGGAAGTACTCCGACAAGATCGCCAAGGCGAGCGACAAGGTCGAGGAGACCGTGCAGAAGGGCGCGAACAGCAAGCCGCTGCCCGGTTCCACCGACACTGGTCACGCGGCGGCGCCGTCCGGTGGCGCGGCGCAGAGCGGTCGCGGGCTCGGCGAGGTGCCGGACCCGATCGACGCACCGTCGCCGATCGACCGCCCGGAACCGTTGAACTGAGTCGTTCGGTCGGACGCTCCGACAACCCGTACGGCGGGCCCGCGACCACGAGGTGGTGGCGGGCCCGCCGTCGTGTCGCGGGGCGGGTGGCGGCGGGGGAGATATCGGTTCGTGGCCACCGGCGCGCGACCGATAACCTGAGCGGGTTCCAGCTCTACCCCAGTTCTCTCAGAGGAGCACCCCGTGTCCGACCAGATCACCGTGTCCATCGCCGGAAGCGAGCGACAGGTGGACCAGGGCACTACCGGCTCCGACCTGTTCGGCGGCGACCGCAGCGTCGTCGCGATGCGCGTCGACGGCGCCCTGCAGGACCTCTTCCGTGAAGTGCCGGCCGGCGCCTCGGTCGAGCCCGTCGACCTGACCCAGCAGGACGGCCTCGACATCCTGCGCCACTCCGCGGCCCACGTGCTCGCGCAGGCCGTGCAGCAGGTGAACCCCGACGCGAAGCTGGGCATCGGCCCGCCGATCACCGACGGTTTCTACTACGACTTCGACGTCGAGACGCCGTTCACCCCGGAGGACCTGAAGGCCCTCGAGAAGGCGATGCAGAAGATCGTGAACGAGGGTCAGACGTTCTCCCGCCGGGTCGTCTCCGACGACGAGGCCCGCGCCGAGCTGGCCGGCGAGCCGTACAAGATCGAGCTGATCGGTCTCAAGGGCAACGCCGCCGAGGCGGCCGAGGGCGCCGACGCCGAGGTCGGTGGCGGCGAACTGACGATCTACGACAACCTGCGCCGCGACGGTTCGCGCGCATGGGGCGACCTGTGCCGCGGGCCGCACGTCCCGTCGACCAAGATCCTCGGCAACGCGTTCAAGCTGATGCGGTCGGCCGCGGCGTACTGGCGCGGCAGTGAGAAGAACCCGCAGCTGCAGCGCGTCTACGGCACCGCGTGGGCCAGCAAGGACGAGCTGAAGGCCCACCTTGACCGGCTCGCCGAGGCCGAGCGTCGCGACCACCGCAAGCTGGGCCGTGAGCTCGACCTGTACTCCTTCCCCGAGGAGCTCGGCCCCGGCCTGGTCGTCTTCCACCCCAACGGTGGCGTGATCAAGCGCGAGATGGAGGACTACGTCCGCCGTCGGCACATCGAGGAGGGCTTCGACTACGTCGGCACCCCGCACATCACCAAGGAAGGCCTCTTCCACACCTCCGGCCACCTGCCGTACTACGCCGACACGATGTACCCGGCGATGGAGGTCGACGAGGCGAAGTACCGCCTCAAGGCGATGAGCTGCCCGATGCACAACCTGATCTACCAGTCGCGGCAGCGGTCCTACCGCGAGCTGCCGCTGCGCCTGTTCGAGTTCGGTGGTGTCTACCGCTACGAGAAGTCCGGTGTGGTCGGTGGCCTGACCCGCGTCCGCGGTCTGACCCAGGACGACTCGCACAGCTACGTCACCCCGGAGCAGGCGGCCGACGAGATCCAGCACCTGTTGGACTTCTGCCTCGGCCTGTTCCGCGACTTCGGGCTGAACGACTTCTACCTCGAGCTGTCCACCCGCGACGACTCCAAGAAGGACAAGTTCATCGGCACCGACGAGCAGTGGGACGTCGCCACCGCGGTGCTCGAGAAGGTCGCCACCGACTCCGGCCTCGAGCTGGTGCCGGACCCGGGCGGCGCCGCGTTCTACGGCCCGAAGATCTCCGTCCAGGCGAAGGACGCGATCGGCCGTACGTGGCAGATGTCGACCGTCCAGTACGACTTCGGCCAGCCGGCCGGCTTCGGCCTGGAATACGTCGCGGCCGACGGTTCGCGCCAGCAGCCGGTGATGATCCACTCGGCGAAGTTCGGCTCGATCGAGCGGTTCATCGGCGTGCTGGTGGAGCACTACGCCGGCGCGTTCCCGGTCTGGCTGTCGCCGGTGCAGGTGCTCGGTGTGCCGGTCGCCGACGAGTTCGCCGACTACCTGAACGACGTGCTGAAGCAGATGAAGGCGCGTGGCATCCGGGTGCAGCTGGACGAGACCGACGACCGCTTCCCGAAGAAGATCCGCAACGCCTCGAAGGGCAAGGCACCGTTCGTGCTCATCGCCGGTGGCGAGGACCGCGACGCCGGCACCGTCTCGTTCCGCTTCCGTGACGGCTCGCAGAAGAATGGCGTGGCCATCGAGGACGCGATCGCGTTGGTGCGCAAGGCGATCGACGACAAGGCCCAGATCACCACGGCCGACGACGTCAACTGAATGGCGGCACTTCGGACGCCAGTTCGCGAAGGTCGGTGACCGGGAAGCCCGGTTTCCGGTGTTCAGCCGATCGGCGATCGCCGACGTGCATTCGAAGTGTTGCCCTCAGCGGCGGGCGTGCACCGTGAGCCAGC
>JASLFY010000286.1 GCA_030150425.1 Yimella sp.
GAGATCGCGTTGAAGCGGTCCAGATCCTGCTTGATCTGGCCCATGCCTTCCTCGACGTTGCCGCGAACGTCCTTCTCCTCGTTCAGCGGCGGCTCCTGGAGCAGGATGCCGACGGTGTAACCCGGCGACAGGCGCGCCTCACCATTGCTCGGCTGGTCCAGCCCGGCCATGATCTTCAGGATCGTCGACTTACCGGCGCCGTTCGGGCCGACGACGCCGATCTTGGCGCCCGGGAAGAACGACATGCTCACGTCGTCGAGGATGACCTTGTCGCCGACGGCCTTGCGCGTCTTGGTCATGGTGTAGATGAACTCAGCCATGCGCGCCAGGCTATCGGTGACCAGGCCCGGTTCCCAATCGGAAAGCCCCCGACGGAGCCGCCGCTCCCCCGCCCGGTGACTCAGGCGACCGCCTGCTCCTCCGCGGCCGGCTGGGCGCTCACCCGTTCGGGCTTGAAGTACTGCGTGCGGCCGAAGTTGAGGTCGTGGCCGATCGCGTCGGCGGCGAGCGCCACGGAGTAGCGCATCTCCCCCTCGGTCGAGGTGTAGGAGTCGATGGTGAGCCGGCCGGTGACGATGACCGGCTGCCCCTTGGCGAGGCTGCCGATGACGTTCTCGGCGAGCTTGCGCCAGGCGGTGACGCGGTAGAACGTCGTGGTCCCGTCGCGGTACTCACCGGTCGACTGGTCCTTCACCCGCGGGGTGCTGGCGACGGAGAAGCGGACGTAGGCTCCGCTGTCGGTCTGGAACGACTGCGGGTCGGCGGTCAGGTTGCCGGCGATCGTGACGTAGGTCTGGTGCATGGTGAGCTCCCTCCGGATGGACGCCACGGGAATCCGTGACTCCTCCGAGTGCACCGCCGCGGACCGACCGCCGACCAGACGCCGCACGCAAGGTTGTGGACAACCCGCGATCGGCCAGCGGCCTGTGAACGTCGTAGGACGCCGAGCGCTCAGGCGCCGGCCTGGTCCAGCGCGTCCCTCGTCTGCCGGTGCTCGACGAGAACCTCCCGCACCGGGCTGATGACCCGCTCCTTGCCGACACCCGCGACGGCGTCGCGCAACCGCGACTCCACCGCCCGGCCGCGCACCGCTGCGGCATGACCGGCCACCGCGTGGGTGAGGGCCGCCACCAGCAACCCGCCGACGACTCCGCCGACCAGCAGCAACAGCGGCGCCGGCAGGAAGCCCCAGGTCGGTGCCTCGGTGTGGATCTGGGCGAAGCCGAGGCCGGCGAGCACGAGCAGCCAGACGAGTCCGGCCACCGCGACGACCGCGAACAGCCACTGCAGCCCCGACACCAGCGACCACCACATCGGGTTCCGCTCGCGCAGCGGAGTGCCCAGGACGGCCTGGTCGAGGGCGTCCCGCAGGTCCGGACCGGCCGGCTGTGCGGCGTCGTGGACGGCGTCGGCCCACGGCGTCGGCAACCCGCGCGCGGCTTCCTCGCCCACCTTGCGGGTGGCGAGGTCGACGGCGGCGAGGGCCGCCGGGCTCGGGTGGGGCAACGAGGACTTGCCAAGGGCGACGCGCGCCTCGGAACGGTTCAGCGAGGAGGCCACCTTGTCCAGGCCCAACCGGGACAGCGGCGCCGGGCGCAGCTTGCTGGCCCACCGGGTGAACGGCCATCCGCCGTGGGCGGTGGCGCCGCGTACGTAGTCCCGCTCGACCGCCTGGCGTACGACCGGCACCGCTGCGGCGCGCGCCAGGGCGTCGGTGAGTTCGGCGTCGACCGAACCCGACGGGTCGACCTCGGAGTCGGCGACGTGGGAGCGCAGCTGACCGGCGACGGACCGCAGGTCGGCGGCGAGGCGCTGCTCGGCGGCGTTGTGGCTGCGGACCACCTGACCGATGGCGTCGATCAGCTCCGGCAGCCCCTGTCCGCGCACGGCGGACGTCGGCAGCACGCGTACGTCCGCCAACCCGTCCTGCGCGAGCAGTCGGCCGAGGTCGGCCGTGCACTCCTTGACCGCGGCGACGCTCAACCGGTCGATCTGGTTGAGCACCACGAGGGTGACGGCGGCGTGACCGGCCATGCTGCGGATGTAGTCGTCGTGCATGATCGCGTCGGCGTACTTCTGCGGGTCGGTGACCCAGACGAAGACGTCGGCCAACTCGATGACGCGGTCGGCCTCAGCGCGGTGGGCGGCGACCCGGGAGTCGAAGTCCGGCAGGTCGAGCAGCACCAACCCGTCGAGGTCGGCCGCGGCCCGCGCGGTCGGCGGAACCTGGTGTCGCGCACCGACTTTCAGCCAGTCCAACAACGGGCCGGCCGGCTCCTCGCCCCAGACCGCGGCGGCGGCCTGCGAGGTCGTCGGACGCCGGGCGCCGATGCGGGAGACCGGTTCGCCGACGACGGCGTTGAACAGGCTCGACTTGCCGCTGCCCGTGGCACCGGCGAACGCGACGACGGTACGACCGCCGAGGATGGCCGTACGTTCGGCGACCTTCGCGTCGACCTCGCGGGCGCGCTCGACCAGCGGCGCCGGCAGCTTGTCGCCGCCGGTCTCCAGGGCGCGGCCGAGGGCTCGTCCGCGCTCGGCGAGGGCCTCGCGGGAGACGAGGGTGTTGTTCGCCTTCTTGCGCTTGAACAGGTCGGGACTCATCGGGCTGCCTTCACGTCGTTCAGCGCGTTGGTGATGGATTCCTTGCCGGCCGGCTCGCCGACGACCTCGTCGAGCAGCCGGTGGAAGCGGGACTCCTCGTCGCGCAGCAGGTCGGCGGCGTGGGCGAGCAACTGCTTGCGGGCCTTGACCGCGAGCGAACGGACCGCCTGGTCACCGAAGATCGCCTCCAACAGGCGCTGGGCGACCACCGCGGAACCGCCGGCGATGCCGACCTCAGCCCCGACCAGACCGCCGGTGGCGGAGAAGGTGATCAGCATCAGCATCACGGCGATGCCGTTGACGCCGAACGCCAGGAAGCGGGCGGTCGTACGCCGCCCGCCGGCCTCGGTGCGGACCATCTCCATGACCTCGGCCTGCCAGTCGCGCACCATCCGCTCGACCTTGTCGTGGAAGCCCGAGGAGACGGTCGCCAGTCCCGCGTCACGCTCGGCCAGCGGGGCACCACCGGGCAGTCCGCGCCAGGCACGGACCGAGGTGAGGGCGGCGGTCTCGGCGTGGGCGGTGACCAGCTGGGCGACGCCGCTGTGCAGCGCCTCCCCCAAGTGGTCCGCGGTGTCGGCGCGGCCACGGCTGCGGACGACGGCGGTCAACCGGTCGCGCATCCGTCCGACACCCGCCTCGAGCTGGCGCAGCAGCTCACCGGTGCCGACGAACTCCTGCCACCGGGCGAGGACCTCACCGCGCAGCAACGAGCCGTCCTGGACTCCCTCCTCGACACCGGTCAGGGCCTTGGCGTACGCCTCCGCGGGCGCCTTGTGCAGGTCGACCGCGGCCTGTCGCTGGTCGGCGACCTGCTCGCTGAGGGCGGTGGCCCGCTCGTCGAGCGAGTCGAGGGCACCGTCGAGGGTGCGCCGAATGACGATGCTGCGGGCATGGGCGTCGTCGGCCAACGACCCGAGCCAGCCGCGGATCCGACTGACCTCGCTGACCGGCAGCATCCCGTCCTTGGACAGCTTCGCCTCGGCGACGGCGAAGACCGGCGACTGACCCAGACCCTGCTCACGCAGCATCGCGGCCAGGTCGGCGCGTACTTCCTCCATCGCGTCCATCGGCACCCGGTCGAGCACGACCGCGACCGAGGTCCCGCGCTTCACCGCCTGGTGCAGCAGGTCCCACGGCACGGCGTCGGCGTAGCGGGTCGCGGTGGTCACGAAGATCCACAGGTCGGCCGCCGACAGGAGCTGGCGGGCGAGGTCACGGTTCGCCGCGACGACGGAGTCGATGTCGGGGGCGTCGAGCAGCGCGAGGCCGCGCGGCACCGAGCTGCTCGCGGTCAGGCGCAGGGTGTTCGGGTCCTGGTCGGCCGTCGCGGCGCCGGTCAGGCGGGCCAGCTCGGGCAGGATCCGGTCACCGGTGAACCAGCGCGCGTCGTCCGGGTGGTGGATCAACGTGGACGCCCGGGTGGTCGGACGCAGCACGCCCGGGGTCGTGACGATCTCGCCGACGATCGAGTTGACCAGGGTCGACTTGCCCGCACCGGTCGAGCCGCCCACGACCGCCAGCAGCGGCGCGTCGAGGGAGTTCGCCCGCGGAATGATGTAGTCGCGCAGCTGGGCGAGCAGTTCGCCGCGCTGTGCCCGCCCCTGCGGCGCGGCCGGGGTGTCGAGCGGGAACGAGGTCGAGCCGACGGCACGCCGCAGCCCCTCGAGGGCGAGGGGCAGGCGGGTGGAATCGGGGCCGGAAGTCACAGCCGGGAGTTTAGTGGTCGTGCGTCAGGCGAACAGCGACGCTCCGACGTACGAATCCTGGGCGACGCCCGGCGGGACCGCGAACAGCGCCGACCCGGTGTGCTGGATGTACTCCATCATCAGGTCGTGGCCGCTCAGCTGCTGCTGCATCGGGATGTAGTGCGTGTCGGGGTTGCGCACGTACGCGATGAAGAACAGGCCCGCGTCGATCCGGCCGAGAGCGTTGGAACCGTCGGTGAAGTTGTACCCGCGGCGCAGCATCTGCACGCCCCGGTTGGTCGACGAATGCGCCAGTCGCACGTGCGAATCGGTGTCGATCAGCGGCTTCTTGTCGTTGCCCTTCAGTGAGAAGTTCGGGTCGCTGAACTCGGTGCCGCCGGACAGCGGTGCACCCTCCTTGCGGTCGCGACCGATGACCTTCTCCTGCTCCCGCAGCGAGGTGCGGTCCCAGGTCTCGATGTGCATGTTGATCCGCCGGGCCACGAGGTAGCTGCCGCCGACGTGCCAGTCCGCGGCGTCGTCGTCGCCCTTGGCGACCCAGACGTGCTGGTTCAGCAGCGAAGCGTTCTCGGCCTTCAGGTTGGCCGTGCCGTCCTTGAACCCGAACAGGTTGCGCGGCGTGGCCTGGCTGGTCGACGTCGACGACGTACGCCCGAAGCCGAGCTGCGACCAGCGCAGCGCGACGGTGCCGAACCCGATGCGGGCCAGGTTGCGGATCGCGTGGACCGCGACCTGCGGGTCGTCCGCGCACGCCTGCACGCACAGGTCGCCGCCGCTGCGGTCCGGGTCGAGGTTGTCGCCCGGGAAGTGCGGCAGCTCGCGCAGCGCCTTCGGCTGCTTGGCGGCGATGCCGAAGCGGTCCTTGCCGTCGGCGTCGCGGAACAACGTCGGACCGAATCCGAAGGTCAGCGTCAGCCCGGAGGCCGGCAGGCCGTCGGCCTCGCCGGTGTCGGCCGGGGGTGCGTCGTACGACGTCTCCTCGGCGTCGGCCGGCAGACCCTGGGTCATCCGGGCGGCGGCGTCGGACCAGGCGCGCAGCAGCGTGATGAGCTCCTCGCGGTCGGTCGTGGTGACGTCGAACGCCGCGAAGTGCAGTCGGTCCTGCGCCGGGGTGACGATGCCGGCCTGGTGCGCGCCGTGGAACGGGTACGGCTGCGCCTCCTTCGGCGCACCGCTCGCCTGGGCCTCGCGGGTGGCGAAACCGCCGGCGAATCCGGCCGCGCCGAGGGCCGC
>JASLFY010000302.1 GCA_030150425.1 Yimella sp.
GTTCTGCCCGATGGCGCCACCGGCGCCGCGCGCGCAGTAGCCGAGTTCCGGCGGGATGGTCAGCTTGCGGCGACCGCCCGGCTTCATGCCGACGATGCCCTCGTCCCAGCCCTGGATGACCTGGCCGACACCGACCTGGAAGTCCAGCGGCGCACCGCGGTTCCAGGACGCGTCGAACTCCTCGCCGGTCGACCAGGCGACGCCGACGTAGTGGGCCTTGACCATGTCGCCGGCTTCGGCGGCGCGGCCCTCACCCTCGGTGATGTCCTCGATCAGCAGCTCCGCGGGCGGGGTGTCGCCCGGGAAGTCGATCTCCGGCTTGGTGGTGTTGGGGTCGAATCCCATGAGGTTGATCTCCTTCGTACGAGGGTCAGAGGGCGGCGAGGATGTCGACGACGAAGACGAGCGTGTCGGTGCCCTTGATGCCGGCCTGGGTGTTGCCGGAGGTGCCGTAGCCCTCGGTCGGCGGCAGAACCAGCAGCACCCGGCTACCGACCTGCTGGCCGACCAAGCCCTTGACGAAGCCCGGGATCATCTGGCCGGTGACCAGCGGGAAGTCGGCGGGGGTGCCGCCCTGCTTGGCCGAGCTGTCGAACGCCTTTCCGCTGCTCCAGATGACACCGGTGTAGCGGACCTTGACGGTCTCACCGGCGACGATCTTGCGACCGGTGCCCTGGATCAGCGGCTGGATCTGCAGCTTCTTCGGCGCCGCGGCGACCTTGCCACCCGATTTCGGCATCGTGATCGTGGCCGGCTTCTTGGCCATGTTGCCGTCGGAGACGGTCACGGTCGGCAGGTCGGCCTTCGGCGCGACGGTCTTGCCGGTCGCCTTGTCCAGCACGGCCGCGGTGTCGAGCACCTTGATCCGGAAGACCAGCGAATCGGCGTTGGTGACGCCGTAGTCGGTGGAACCCTGGCCGCCGAAGCCCTCGGCCGGCGGGATCGCGACGTTGAGCACGGAACCGACCTTCTGGCCGGTCAGCGCCTTGACCAGACCGGGGAACTGGTTGTTGTCGGTGAGGTTCACCGCGACCGCGTTCTTGTCGAAGGTGTTGGTCAGCTGCTTGCCGTTCGCGCCGTTGACCGCGACGTACGAGACGTACGCGATGTCCTTGGCGCCGATGGCCTTGCCGGTGCCCGCGGTGACGACCTGGGTGGTCGTCTTGTTCACCTGGAAGGGCTTGGCCTTCAGGGTGATCTTCGGGGCCTTCGGGTTCGCGTCGCTGACCGAGATGGCGCTCATCGGCGACACCTTGTCCGGTGCGACGGTCAGCGGAGTCGTGTTCGACGACGAGCTCGAGGTCTTCGACTTCGAGTCGCTGCCGCAACCGGTCAGCATGAGGGCGGAGATGACGCCCACGGTGAGTAGGCGGGTGTTACGGCGCACGCAGAATCCTCGGGATCTTCGGTCAGTGGTCGGGGGCCACCCTAACTGCCCGGGCTGTGTCCGCGGGCCTCTGGGCTGGCAGCGGGCTGTGGTCGGCCGCTCAGCCCATCGACTCGATCAGCGCACTGACCCGCGGATCGGTGTTCGCGAACGGGTCCTTGACCAGCACCGTGCGCTGCGCCTGGTCGTTCAACTTCAGGTGGACCCAGTCGACGGTGAAGTCGCGACGGTGCTCCTGCGCGGCCCGGACGAAATCGCCGCGCAGTTTCGCCCGTGTCGTCTGCGGCGGGGTGTCGACCGCGGCCCGGATCTCCTCGTCGGTGCACACGCGCGCCGCACGACCGCGGGCGGCGAGCAGGTTGTAGACACCACGGCCCGGCTTGATGTCGTGGTACGTCAGGTCGAGCTGCGCCATCTTCGGGTGGTCCAGGTCGAGGCCGTGCTTGCGGGCGTAGTTGTCGAGCAACGTGTACTTGATCACCCAGTCGATCTCGGTGTCGATCGCGCCGAGGTCGTCGCCGGCGATGGCGGTGAGCGTACGACCCCACAGGTCGATCACCTGCGCCGTCGTCGGGTCGTCGATCCCCTGCGCCGCGACGTACGCCGTCGCCCGCTCGAAGTACTCGGTCTGCATCGCCAACGCCGACATCTGCTTGCCGTTGGCCAACCGCACCTCGGTGCGGCCGGTCATGTCATGACTGATCTCCCGGATCGCGCGGATCGGGTTGTCCAACGCCATGTCGCGCATCGCGACGCCGTCCTCGATCATCCGCAGCACCAGGTGCGCGGAGCCGAGCTTGAGCAGCGTCGTCGTCTCCGACATGTTGCTGTCGCCGACGATGACGTGCATCCGGCGGTAGTGCTCGGCGTCGGCGTGCGGCTCGTCGCGGGTGTTGATGATCGGCCGGCTGCGGGTGGTGGCGCTGCTGACGCCCTCCCAGATGTGGTCGGCCCGCTGCGAGACCGCGAACACCGGCTTGTTGCCGAGCGTCGTCACCTTCCCCGCGCCGCAGGTGATCTGCCGGCTGATCAGGAACGGCAGGAAGGTCTCCGAGATCGCCGCGAACTCCCCCGCCCGGGCCACCAGGTAGTTCTCGTGGCAGCCGTACGAGTTGCCCGCCGAGTCGGTGTTGTTCTTGAAGATGTAGAGGTCGCCGCGGATGTCGTCGTCGATCAGCCGCTGCTGGGCGTCCGCCGCGAGGTCGGACAGGATCCGCTCCCCCGCCTTGTCCTGGATGACCGCCTCGCGCACCGAGTCGCACTCGGCCGTGGCGTACTCCGGGTGGCTGCCGACATCGAGGTAGAGGCGGGCACCGTTGCCGAGGAAGACGTTGCTGGACCGGCCCCAGCTGACCACCCGGCGTAACAGGTAGCGGGCCACCTCGTCCGGGGTGAGCCGGCGGGTGCCGCCGGAGGTGCAGG
>JASLFY010000047.1 GCA_030150425.1 Yimella sp.
GCTGCACCAACCGCATCCACGTTCCGTCGTCACCGCTGGTCTTACCCCACACGCTGGACGCGGCCGACGACCATGTCGCCCCGACCATACGACGAGTTCGCCCAGCCTCCCCCATGGCTGGAACTTACGACCAGAGGCGGCCGCGCGTCCCACACTTCACAGATTTCGCCTTGTCTTCGGCCCGGGCAGCAGTCGGCTGAACCAATACGCTCACCGACTCGCGTACACGAGCCGCGACACCTGCGAACCTCGCTCGCGACCGGCGCCACTCGCGGGCAGTGCTCACACCGCCCGCGAGTCGTGTACGCCCGCCCTCAGCTCACCGACCGCAGGTACTTCCCGAAGTGCGGCACCGTGAACGCGACCCGCCCCCGCTCGTTGGAGTAGACGAGCCCCTTCTTCAGCAGCGCATCCCGAGCCGGGGAGAGCGACTGGGGCTTGCGCCCGAGCACGTCCGCGACGTCGGAGGTCAACACCGAACCGATGTCGTCCTTCTCGGCGTCGGGCAGCCGGCCGCCGGCCTCGGCCATCGCCCGCAGGTACTCCCGCTCCCCCGGCGTCGCCCGTTCGTACCGGGACCCGAAGAACCCGACCGCCAGTTCGGCTTCGGCGGCCGGGGCGGCCACCGCGACGTCCGCGGCGGTGATCGGCGACTCGGTCGCCAGCTCCCACACGACCTGGCCGTACGCCTGGATGAAGTACGGATAGCCGCCGGTCACCTCGTACATCGCCTCGAGGGCGGCCGGCTCGAAGGTGGCGTCCTCCAGTTCGGCCGGGCCCTGCAGCGCCCGGTCCGCCGCCTCGCGCGGGAGGCGGTCGATGCGGGCGTACTTGAACAACCGCTCGCTGTACGACTTCGACGCGGACAGCACCGCCGGGAGGTGGGGTAGGCCGGCGCCGACCACGATCACCGGCAGGCCCGATTGGCTGATCTCGTGGCAGGCGGCGCAGAGCGCGGAGACGTCGTCGGCGTGCAGGTCCTGCATCTCGTCGATGAAGATCGCCACGCCGCGCCCCAGGTCTGCGGCCAGGCCACCGACGTCGGACAGCAGCTCGACCAGGTCGATCTCGATGTCGCCGGAGTCGGCCCGACCGCTGACCGCCGGGGCGTCGATGCCCGGGCTCCACCGGTCCTTCAGCTTCGCGTTCGGCGCGGCGTCACGCTGCGCGAACGCCTTGATGACGCCGAGGACGTGGTCGACGTCGTCCGACTGCGAATGCCCGAGCTCGCGGACCGCCTGGTGCAGCGCGCTCGACAGCGGCCGCCGCAACCGCTGGTCCGGACGCGCCTCCAGCTTGCCGGTGCCCCACTTCGCGCGTACGGCCGACGAGCGAAGAGCGTTGAGCAGCACCGTCTTTCCCACTCCGCGCAACCCGCAGAGCACCATCGAGCGCTCCGGCCGACCGCGCGAGATGCGCTCCAGCACGATCTGGAAACTGGCCAACTGCTCGTCGCGGCCGGCGAGCTCGGGCGGGCGCTGCCCGGCGCCGGGGGCGTACGGATTGCGGATCGGGTCCATGCGAGGACTGTATGGGTGTCTCTAGGCGGATCCGGATATTTCCCTAGCGAGTCGCATCGGACGCTGCGTCACGCGCCGTTCACCGAAAGCGAGTATGAATCCGTTCATGCCCAGCAGTGAGAACGCCCCGCAGCCGAAGCCGAAGCGGGTCAAGGCGCCGAAGACGAAGATCGCCGACGTCCCGGACGAGATGATCAGCACCGCCGACACGGACGAGACGTGGAAGGTGGGTTACCCGTACAACGAGAAGATGACCCGCCGTGAGTACGAGCGGATCAAGCGGGACCTGCAGATCGAACTGCTGAAGTTGCAGGCCTGGGTCAAGGCCAGCGGCGCCAAGATGGTCATCCTCTTCGAGGGCCGCGACGCCGCCGGCAAGGGTGGCGCGATCAAGCGGTTCACCGAACACCTCAACCCCCGTGGTGCCCGCGTCGTCGCCCTCGAGCGACCGACCGAACGCGAGATCACCCAGTGGTACTTCCAGCGCTACGTCGCCCACCTGCCCGCCGCCGGCGAGATCGTCTTCTTCGACCGCTCCTGGTACAACCGCGCCGGTGTCGAACGGGTCATGGGTTACTGCACCGACGCCCAGTACGACGAGTTCATGCGCAGCTGCCCGGAGTTCGAGGACATGCTGGTGCGCAGCGGCGTGATCCTGATGAAGTTCTGGTTCTCCGTCGGCCAGCAGGAGCAGCTGACCCGCTTCGAACGCCGCCGGATCGACCCGGTGAAGCAGTGGAAGCTCTCCCCCACCGACCTCGCCTCGCTCGACAAGTTCGACGCCTACACCGAGGCGAAGGAGGCGATGTTCGCCGCCACCGACACCTCCTGGGCGCCGTGGACCGTGATCAAGAGCAACGACAAGAAGCGGGCTCGGTTGGAGGCGATGCGCTACGTGCTGGCGCACACGCCGTACGACAACAAGGACACGCGTACGGTCGGTTATCCCGACCCGCTGATCGTGGGCTCCGCGAAGCAGATCCTGGTCGAGGGCGAGTCAGGCTTCCAGGGCGGTTACCGCGCCGGGCGCTGAGGACCTTCCAGTTCCCGCAGGTACCCGGCGAACGCCGGCGGCGTACGGCCGACCCTCCGGGCGGAGGTCCGCACCTGCATCGTCGCGGTCGCCACCACCGCCGCCCCGGTGCGCCGCAGCGCGGCGACCAGTTCCACGTCCTCGTGGACGGCGACCGGCGGGAAGCCGCCCGCGGCCTGGTATGCGGAGAGCCGCACCCCGAGGTTGGCGCCGTGGACGTACGGATGCCCTTCCTCCAGGGTGTGCCGCTCGTGCCAGCGGCTCAGCACTCCCGGGTCGAGGTCGTCCCCGTCGGGGACGACGGTGCCGAGCACCGCGTCGTAGCCCGCCTCGGCGAAGCTCAGCTGGGTGCTCAGCCAGTCCGACGGCACCCGGGTGTCGGCGTCGGTGGAGGCCAACCAGGCACACCCGGGGTGCTGGATCCCGGCGCGGCGCACCGCCTCACGCAGCCCGAGCCGGCGCGCGGAGCCGACCCGTCCGGCGTCGCTGACCACCGGGACCACCCAGGGGTGATCGGCCACGACCTCGGCAGAGCCGTCGGTGCAGCGGTCGAGGACGACGACGGTGGTGACACGCACGGGGCACGCGGCGACCGCCGACGCCAGGGCGCGCAGGCTGTCCGGCAGCAGGGCTTCCTCGTTGCGGGCGGGCACGACGACGAGCAGGTCCTCGATGCTCACTCTGAGCCCATCGCACACATCACCGGAACCCTACGCCGTCCGCACACACCCCCACGGTCCCATCCGGATATCGTCGAGCAGCCCGACGGGGCAGGCGGCAGAGCGGAATTCACCCCCCGGGGTGACCACGTACGGGTGATGGACAGCGGGCCCGTGCGGGCGCACTCTCGCCTTCGCATGCAGACCGCACGGGTGACGTGCACAGGGCGAAGGAGCGACATGGGTGACCTGTACGACCGGGCGGCTGCAGCTGCTGGCGACCCGAGCGCGGCGATCGCGCTCGCCGACGAGTTCGCCCGGGAGCTGCCCCGCCCCGCGTCCGGCCGCACGCTGGAGCTGTGGGAGGCGCTCGTCCGGCTGGGCCGCACTGATCTCACCGTCGCCCGTGCGCTCGAACCTCACCTGGACGCCGTCTCCATCCTCGATGAGGCCGGCATCGAGCCGGGGCCCGGCACGTACGGGGTCTTCGCCGCCGAGGGCCCCGGCATGCGGTTGTCCGCCTGCGGCACCGGCGAGACCATCCACCTCAACGGCACCAAGCCATGGTGTTCGCTGGCCGGACAGCTGGATCGCGCCCTGGTCACCGCCTGGGTGGACGACGAGCGCCGCGGACTGTTCGACGTCGACCTGCGCGCTCCGGGCGTACGGGTGCGGTCCGGTGGCTGGGTGGCCCGTGGGCTGCGCGAGGTCGACAGCAGCCCGGTCGAGTTCGAGGCCGTGCCCGCCCGGCCGATCGGCGGTCCGGGGTGGTACCTGCGGCGTCCCGGCTTCGCCTGGGGCGGCATCGGTGTCGCGGCCGTCTGGCTGGGCGCCGCGCTCGCGTTGGTGGACACCCTGGTCTCGGCGGCGGGTCGCCGTACGCCGGACCAGATCGCTCTCATGCACCTCGGCCGCTGTGACGTCGCAGCCCATACAGCGCTCGACACCCTGCGGGCCGCGGCCCATCGGGTCGACGAGGGCACGGTCGACGATCCGGCGCTTCTGGCTGCGCGCGTCCGGGCGGTCTGTGCGATGACGGCCGAGACAGTCCTCGCGGTCAGCGATCACGCGCTGGGCCCCGCTCCGCTCACCCAGGACGAGACCCACGCCGCGCGCGTCGCCGACCTCCATCTCTACGTACGCCAATGGCACGCCGAACGCGACCTGGCCGCGATCGGCGCGATGGTGCAGTCACGGTGACCGACGAGTCGTTCGATCTGGCCGAACCCGGCACCCCGGAGTCGCAGTGGCTGGTCGCCCTGGCCGGTCACCGGCCGGAACCGCTGGACCTGACGCCGTACGACCGGATCGTCGTCGTGGCCGCCCATCCCGACGACGAGACCCTCGGCGCGGGCGGTCTGATGCTCGCCGCGGGAGTGCCGGTGGAGGTGGTGGTGCTCACCGATGGCGCCGCCTCCCACCCGGACTCCCCCACCTGGACCCCCGCGGAACTCGCCCGCGCCCGGGCCGACGAGGTGCGCGACGCGGTGCGACTGCTGGATCCCGCCGCGACCGTGACCGTCCTCGGGCTCCCGGACGGCGGGCTCGCGGACCACCGGGAGGAGGCCGTCGCCGCGATCGTCCGAGCCGTGGGGGCGGACCCCCGCCGACCGTTGGTGGTCTCGCCCTGGCACGCCGACCGGCATCCCGACCACGCCGCGGCCGCCGCAGCAGCCGCGCTGGCGGCCCACCGTACGGATGCAGAACACCTGGGCTACCCCATCTGGGCGTGGCACTGGTGCGACACCTGGCGCTTCCCCTGGGCCGACGCGCGATCGGTCCCGGTCATGGACCGCGAGACCAAGCGCGCGGCCGTACGCACCCACGTCACCCAGGTCGAGCCGCTGTCGGACCGGCCCGGCGACGAGTGCCTGTTGGACGAGAACGTCCTCGCGCACTTCGACCGGAACATCGAGATCCTGTTGCCCCAGCCGCCCGCGACCGACGACGCCCTGGACGAGGTCCACCGCGACCGGGCCGATCCGTGGAACGTCGACGACTCCTGGTACGAGGAGCGCAAGCGCGCCCTCACCCTCGCCACCCTCGGCCGCCGCCGTTACCGGCACGCGCTGGAGGTCGGCTCGTCGATCGGCACCCTCGCCACCGCACTCGCCGGTCGGTGCGACCGGGTACTGGCGGTCGACCAGAGCCCGACCGCCGTCCGGATCGCGACCGACCGCACCCCGCCCACCGTCGAGGTGGTCCGCCGCGACCTGCCCGAGCAGTGGCCGGACGGACGCTTCGACCTGGTCGTGCTGTCGGAGGTGGGCTACTTCCTCGGTCCCCGCCGCTGGAACCGGCTGTTGGAGCGGGTCCGTGAGTCGCTCACCGACGACGGAGAGGTGCTGCTGTGTCACTGGCGGCCGCAACCCGAGGGCTGGCCGCTGGACGGTGAGCGGGTGCACCGTGCGGCCCGCGCGGTGCTCGCGACCGGTGACCGCCGGGTGGTGGCCCACTACGAGGACCCCTACGTGCTGGTGGAGCTGATCGCGGCCTCGGCCGCAAGCCCGGAAACTCCCGACTGACATCCGCTGTTCTCGGAGTACGTCTACGTCAGACGTATGGGAGCCCGGGGGGGGGCACACATGGCGATGATCACGTTCCGGATCGACGATTCCGTGCGCGACCAACTGCACGACCTGGCCGAGGGGCGGGGCGTCAGCGTGAGCGACGTCCTGCGCTCCCTCATCGTCGGCGTGCTCGACGAGGGGGAGGGCAGCGGGCCGAGCAGATATGTCGTGCCCGAGAGCATGACGGTGGTCGAACGCCGTCAGCTGGACCGGGCGCAGGCGCTGGAGGAGGGCTGGACCAAGGAGTACGGCGTGGAGTTCGACGCCATGCAGTCCGAACTCTCGCGCCGTGACTGCGGGCTGGTCATGGACATCCTCGACATGTTCCGGGTGCTGCAGGACAGCGTCGCGGCGGCCGGCGATCAGTTGGCGGCGTACCAACGGATGCTCGAGCGCTACGAGGCGATCCGCCGCAGCGCTGCGGATCGCAGCGGCCACGCCGGGAGATCCTGACCGTCGACGAACTCAAGCGGATCGCCAGGGTCGGGCGGCGCAACGCCCGTTGAGCGGTGGTTGTCCGATCTCGGGTGCAGGATGGCGAGATGACCACCATACGCACCGCTCGGCTGACCCTGCGCCCGTTGACCCCGGCCGACATAGGCGACGAGCGGATCCTGGGCTGGCACACCGACCCCGAGGGCTACGCCCTGATGGCGGAGGAACCGCGCACCGAGG
>JASLFY010000016.1 GCA_030150425.1 Yimella sp.
CCACCCGGGCGCCACGCACGCGTCAGTGCCGGTCTCGGTCGCAGTCTCCTCGGGTCCGGGTGATGCCGCATCGCTCACCGCAGCGTCAGTGTCGTCGGTGACCAGTGGCCCGGCCGTTCTCACTGCTTCGGCGGCGATGAGGTCGCGGGCGCCTTGTCCGGTGGCGACGCGGGCGACCCATTGCGCGGCGCCGCCGGCGGTGGAGGCTTTCACGGCGCCGCGGGTGATCGCTTCGGCGGTGACCTGGACCAGGGCGGCTTCGGCGCGTTGCATCATCACCGCGACCAGTCGGGCGGCGTCGGTCAGTTCCGCGTCGGTGAACTGGGTGACGGCGTCACCGAGGAGTGTCAGGTCGGGCACGACCGCGGTGAGCCGAGCAGCCGCTGACGGGCCGGATCCGGGTTCGAGGAGGCGGTGGTCACCATCGGTGGGCGGCAACAGGTCGTCGAGGGCGAGTGGTGTGTAGCCGGCCGGTAGCGGTGTTGCGTCCATCGGTTTCCCCCTCCCACGGTGTGTGTTTCACGTCCCCACGTGATGCACCCATCGTACGCCCGTACGAACGTCCATGGAAGGGGTGTGGACAACGAATTCCGTTTATCCACAACCCAATTCGTACGCGGGAGTATCCACAGAAGCCACCCGAGAGGTTGACGGAAAGGGCTCGGTCAGGCCTCGCCGACCTTGTTCCCCGCCGCGTCGTAGCGGTACCAGCCCTGGCCGGTCTTACGACCCAGGTGACCGGCGGCGACCCGCTCGGACAGCGACCGCGACGGCGCCTCGGCCGGGTCGCCGGACTCCTCGAAACGGCCCTGCTTGGTGGCGTGGCCGATGTCGAGACCGGTCATGTCCTGCAGCTCGAACGGACCCATCGGATGCCCGAGCGCGGTGCGGCAGGCGGCGTCGATGTCGCTGATCGAGGCGTACCCACCCTCGAGCAGGAAGACGGCCTCGTCGCGGATGGCGTTGAGGATGCGGTTGGCGATGAAGCCGTTGATCTCCTTGTCCATCACCACCGCCTCCTTGCCCAGCTTCGCCACCAGTTCGACTGCGGCAGAGACGGTTTCGTCGGACGTCTGCGGTCCGCGGACGACCTCGACGCACTTCATCACCAGCGCCGGGTTGAAGAAGTGGATGTTGCAGACGCGGTCGGCGCGCCCTGTCGCGTCGGCCAGCTTCGACGGCACGAAGCTGGAGGAGTTGGAGGCCAGGATCGCCCGCGGCGGCGTGAGCTCGTCGAGGCGTGCGAACAGCTCGCGCTTGATCTGCAGGTTCTCGACCGCGGCCTCGATCACCAGGTCGACGTCCTGCGCGGCGGCCGCGAGGTCGGTGGTGAACTCCAGGCGGGCGAACGCGTCGTCGCTGTGCTGCTGGGTGATGCGCCCCTTGGCGACGCGCTTGTCCATCAAGCCGCGCAGGGTCGACTCGGCGCGGGTGAGCCCGTCGGCCGCGATGTCCTGCAAGCGGACGTCGTAACCGGCCAGCGCGCACGCCATGCCGATCTGCGACCCCATCGCGCCCGCGCCGACCACCAGAATCCGTTGCACCTGAGACATGGCTCACACGGTATCCGGCAGTCGACTCTTGTCCGATGGTGGACGGGAGCATACGGTTCTGAACATGAGCGTTCAGGGGCGAACATGGATGACCGCAACGCGACCGGAGCTCGTCGACGTCGCCGTACGGGTCCTGGTGGCGAATCCGTCGGCCGCGCTGGGTGAGGTCGCGGCCGTCGCAGGCATCAGTCGGACGACATTGCACAAGCACTACCCGACGCGCGACGACCTGCTGATCGCGGCCGGCCGACGCGGGATCGACCTTGTCGTCGCCGCGATCGAGGAGGCGTCCGACGCCGAGGGGGAGGAGCAAACGACCCGGCTCGCGGCGGCGATGGTGCCGCTCGGCGCCCACCTCTCGTTGCTCTGGCGCACACCGCTGTTCGACGAGTCCGAGGAACTGCGTACGGCGTTCCAGCAGATCGACGCCCGCTTGGGCGCCGCGGTCGAGTCGGCCCGGTCCGCCGGGGTCGTCCGCGACCAGGTGCCGACGTTCTGGGGGCTGCAGGCCTTCCTCGCCTACGTCTATGTCGCGTGGGAGTGCGTCGAGTCCGGCAAGATCGCCCCGCTCGACGCGCCGACGCTGGTGGTCCGCTCGCTGCTCGACGGGCTGGGCCCGCGATGAGTGCCGTCGCCCAGACCCGGGAGGCGCTGTCCTTCGCCGGCAACCTGTACGGACTGCGCGCCAAACGTGCCTACCGCGGCTACCTGCGCGGCGACCTGTTCGCCCAGCTCGGCACCCGCCGCGGACGGGAGAACCCCTACCCGCTGTACGAAGCGATCCGACACAGCGGACCGTTCGTGCCGACCATGGCGGGCAACCTGGCCACCGCGGACCACGCGATCTGCAACGCCGTGCTGCGCAGCCGGCGGTTCGGCGTACGGCCGGAGGGGGCGCCCAGCCCCGCCGAGGCCGGGGAACCGTCCGACCTCTCGTTCCTCGACCTGAACCCGCCGGACCACACCCGGTTGCGGCGCCTCGCGGCGCCGGCCTTCGGTCCGAAGCAGATCGCCGGCTTCCGTCCGCAGATCGAGGCGACCGTCGCGGCCCTGCTGGACGACGCGTCGGCCGCAGGCTCCTTCGACCTCGTGTCGGCGTACGCCGCGCCGCTGCCGATCTCGGTGATCACCGAACTGCTCGGCATCCCGGACGCCGACGTCGACGAGTTCAGCCGCCACGGCGCGGCGATCGGTGGAGCGCTCGAAGGGATCCGCTCGCTGCGCCACGCGCGGCAGCTGATGATCGCCGACCGCGAACTGACGGCCCTGCTCGAGCGGTTGCTGCAGTTGCGCCGCCGGGAGCCGCGGGACGACCTGGTGAGCGCGCTGGTGGCGGCCGAGGGTGATCGGATCCAGGCGCACGAGCTGGTGCCGATGCTCAGCCTGCTGCTCATCGCCGGCTTCGAGACCACCGTCAACCTGATCGGCAACGCCGTGGTCGCGCTGATGGAGCATCCCGACCAGTGGCGACTGCTGGTCGACGACCCGTCGCTGGCCGGTCGGGCGGTCGACGAGGTGCTGCGGTTCGACCCGCCGGTGCAGCGCACCATGCGGTTCTCGTTCGACGACACCGAGATCGCCGGGCAGCCGGTCCGACGCGGCCAGGTGGTGAACGTGCTGATCGGGGCCACCGGGCGCGACCCGCGGGTGTTCGACGACCCCGACCGGTTCGACATCATCCGGACGCCGTCGACCGAGTTGCTCGCCTTCTCCAGCGGCATCCACTACTGCCTCGGTCAGCCGCTGGCCCACCTGGAAGCGGAGATCGCCCTGCAGCAGTTGGCCATTCGACTGCCCGACCTGCGGCAGGTCGGCCGGCTGCGCCGTCGCCCGGCGACGCTGATCCGCGGGCCGTTGCACCTGCCGGTGGCGGGCTGACCCGGCAGGAGCGCGACGGAAAGGCCGCCGAACACCGCACCCAACGGTGATACTCAACCCATGCGCGCTCGGGGGATCCTGCTCACCGTCGTCCTGGTCGTCGCCGTCGCGGTCGGTGGCCTCTGGCTGTGGGGTCGACCGCGTTCCCACGTCGCGATGCCGACGGCAGCCAGTTCACCCGAGCAGGTCGTCCGCGCGTACGTCACGGCGCTCGACGCGCGCGACTTCGACACCTCGAACGCGCTGCAACCGCAGGGCGGACTCGCAGGTGACCACTGGTGGAGCGTGCAGGCGCCGACGATCTCGAACCTGAAGGTCATCAGCGTCCGCGCCGAGTCGGATGCAGATCGCGCGAACGGTGCCGGCCACGGCTACCGGCAGGCGGTCGACGTGAACACCACCGCCGACTTCACCAACTGGGGCGGGATGGACGACGGCCGGGGCCAGCCGTGGACGTACATCCTGGTGCGCAACAGCGCGTCCGAGCGCTGGCGGATCGCCGACTGGGGCAGGCTCTGATCGCCAAACGGGACGCGCTCGGGTCTCGGTGAGAGCCCCGGATACCCTGGAACCCCCTGCTTGCCGCCCCAGGAGAACCCCCGCCCATGGCTCTGTCGCACCTCGTGCTGACCAATGTCCCGGGCGGTTCCGCCCTCTCCGACTTCCGCGCCACCGCCCTGCTGCGCCGACTGCAGGCCGTCGCGCCGGGGGTCACCGGGGTCTCCGGGCGCCACGTCCACTGGGTCGCCTCCGACAGTGAGCCGTCCGCGGCCGAGCGGGAGACGCTGACCCGACTGTTGACGTACGGCGACCCGTACGACGGTCCGACCGACGGCACCCTCGTGGTCGTCACCCCGCGGCTGGGCACGATCTCGCCCTGGGCCTCGAAGGCGACCGACATCGCGCACAACTGCGGGATCGACGTGCACCGCGTCGAGCGGGCCACCGAGTTCTTCGTCGCCGGCCAGGTCGACGACTGGGATGCGGTCGCGGCGCAGTTGCACGACCGGATGACCGAGTCGGCGTTCCCCGATCACGACACCGCGGCCCGCCTGTTCGACGACCGGGTGGCCGAACCGATGGCCCGGGTCGACGTGCTCGGTAGCGGCAAGGACGCTCTGCAGGAAGCGAATTCGACGTTCGGGCTGGCGCTGAGCGACGACGAGATCGACTACCTCGTCGACGCGTTCGCCGGTCTGCGGCGCAACCCGAGTGACGTGGAGCTGATGATGTTCGCGCAGGCGAACTCCGAGCACTGCCGCCACAAGATCTTCAACGCCGACTTCGTCGTCGACGG
>JASLFY010000091.1 GCA_030150425.1 Yimella sp.
TCGCCTCGATCGTCGCGCTCGGCTCCGGCCCGACCGTCTACGCCACCTGGACCCAGACCGACCAACTGCGTGACGGCGCCATCGCCATCCGCCGACTCGTGAACGAGACCTCGATCGGGCGACAGGTCGCCGCCGACTTCCTGAATGCGTTGCGCACCAACGACATTGCCCGGATGCTCGAGATCTCCCAGTTCGCGGTCAGCGGCGGTCGGCCGCAGGTCGCGCCGACCGCGACCACGCCGGACACCGAGCGCAGCGAGCTGCTCGGCGCGGCCGCCGCCCTGCGCAGCCACGACCGCGTCGCCGACGCCGAGGACGTCGCCCACCTCGCCCAGCGGCTCGACGCCGCGCCGGTGCGGGAGCAGGCGACGGCCGGTCAGGCGGCCCGGGCCATCCACGAGGTCTACGCCCACCTCGACAGGCTGAGCCCGGCGCTGCGCGAGCTGCCGGACGCCGACGGGCGTACGCCCACCCAGGACGCCGCGGCCGTGGTCGACGCCGCGATGACCCATCTGCGGACTGTCACCCGCGGCGCCCAGGAGACCGACCTGCAGGCGCTGCGCGCGCTGCGGTCGTACTCGCGGCAGTGGGAGCAGCCGGACGACGACCTGTCGCTGTAGACGGCGGGCGGCTGAGTCCGTGCGCACCCTGCACAACTGCGCGCAGCGTAGAAGGTGCGCACCGTCGCGTACGGTGCGCATCGCTCGGGTCGCTACCGTGATCCGGTGACCATCGCCGCGCAGAGATCCGACGACGACCAGGGTCACCTCGTCGCCCTGGCCGTGATCGCGGTGGTGGTGGGCGTCGGCGCCGGGCTGGTCGCGGGAGCATTCCGTTGGACCCTCGAACACGCCGGGTCCGTACGCGGTGACGCCCTGCGCTGGGCCCACGGCCACGCCGTGCTCGGCTACATCGCGATCACGTTCATCGCGGCCCTCGCTTGCGCGCTCGCGGCCGGGCTGGTGCACCGCGTCGAACCGCACGCCGAGGGCAGCGGCATCCCGCGGGTCGAAGGCGTCGTCGAGGGGCGCATCGAGCCGGCCCGTTTCCGGTTGCTGCCGGTGAAGTTCGTCGGCGGCACCCTCGCCATCGGCGCGGGCCTCCCGCTCGGCCGTGAAGGTCCGCTGGTGCAGATGGGTGCCAGCGTCGCTCACTTGGTCGCCACCGTCACCCGTCGTACGAAGCTCGACCACCGCATCCTGTGCGCCGCCGGCGCCGGTGCGGGTCTCGCCGCCGCGTTCAACGCACCGCTGGCCGGCGGAGTCTTCGTGCTCGAGGAACTGGTCAAGCGGTTCGATACCCGGATCACCATCGCGACGCTCGCGACCTCCGGCGCGTCGATCGGGGTCGTCCACCTGATGCTCGGCGGCGACCCTGTCCTCCGCTCGCCGCACGTGCACCCGTACGCCCTCCGCGACGGGCTCGTCGTGGCCATCGTCGCCGTCGTCGCGGGCCTCGGCGGGATGCTCTACAACGTCGTGATCCTGCGCGGTCTTCGGCTCGCCGACCGGATGACCCTCCCCGTCGAACTGCGGGCCGGCATCGTCGGCGCCCTCGTCATCACCGTCGCGTGGTGGGGCCCGTGGCTGGTCGGCGGCGGCGACAACATCACCGAGCGGGTGCTGCTCGGCCACGACACCCTCGCGCTGCTGGTCGGTGTGTTCGCGCTGCGGCTGGTGCTCGGCTCGATGGCGTACGCGTCCGGGACGCCCGGCGGCCTGTTCGCCCCGATGCTGGTGCTCGGCGCGATCAGCGGCGCTGTCGTCCAGGTCGTGGGTGACGCGATCGCACCGGGTCACGTGCCCGCGGTCGCTGGCCTCGGCATCATCGGGATGGCCGCGTTCTTCACCGCGAGCGTGCGCGCCCCGATCACCGGGATCGTGCTGGCGACCGAGATGACCGGGGTCGTGCAGATCCTCCCGCCGCTGGTCGGCGCCTGCGCGATCGCGATGCTGCTGGCGACCTGGCTGCGCAGCGAACCGATCTACGACGCGCTCACCAGGCGGTCGATCGAGGCGGCCGAGCTCAACCGCATGTGACGGACCTCTCTTCCGTCCACTGGACAGCGGGTCCACTTACTGAGCAGTCACCGCCATACTCGCGACCATGACTGCCGACGACCACGGCCCCATGATCTTCGAGACCAGCGAGCAGGGGCGCGCTGCGACCGAGCCGTTGCGAGACGACATCCGCCTGCTCGGCGGACTGCTCGGCGACGTCATCCGCGAGCAGGAGGGCCAGGAGGTCCTCGACCTGGTGGAGGAGGCCCGCACCCGAGCCTTCGCCGTACGGCGCCAGGAGGTCGACCGCTCCGGCTTTGCCTCGCTCTTCCACGACCTGTCGACGCGCGACTGCCTGCACGTCATCCGCGCGTTCAGCCTGTTCGCGCTGCTGGCCAACCTGGCCGAGGACCTGCACCGCGAGCGCCGCCGCGCGCTGCACGTCGGTGCCGGCGAGCCGCCGATCGACGGCTCGCTCGCCGCGACCTTCCCCAAGCTGGAGGCCGCCCACCTCGACCCGGCCAAGGTGCAGGACGCCCTCGCCGACGCCACCGTCGTCCCGGTCATCACCGCCCACCCCACCGAGACCCGGCGCCGTACGGTGTTCGACGCCCAGTCGCGGATCAAGGCGACGATGCGCAGCCGTGAGCGGATGACGCTGACCGCCGACGAGGAGCGGGATGCGTTGCGGGACATCAAGATCCAGATCATCACGCTCTGGCAGACCGCGCTCATCCGGCTCAAGCGGGTGCAGATCGAGGACGAGATCGAGGTCGGCCTGCGGTTCTTCGACGCCTCGTTGTTCGAGGTGCTGCCGCAACTGAACGCGCGGGTGCGCCGCGAGTTGAACGAGCTCTATCCCGGCGCGAACCTGCTGCCCGAGCCGATGCTGCGCGCCGGCTCCTGGATCGGTGGCGACCGCGACGGCAACCCGAACGTCACCGCGCAGGTCGTCTCGACCGCGTCCCGCAGCGCCTCCGAGCGCGCGATCGGCCACTACCTGCGCGAGCTGGCCGCGCTGGAGATCAGCCTGTCGCTGTCGGTCCGGCTGACCGCGACGAGCGAGGCGCTGCGCGACCTGGCCGACCGGAACACCACCGACGAGCGTGACGACGAGCCGTACCGTCGCGCGATCCGCTGGATCCGCGGCCGGCTGCAGGCGACGTACGCGACCTTCTTCGACCGCGCCGCCGAGGGCGCCGTCGAGGTGTCGGGCGCGACCGCGTACGAGACCGCCTACGAACTGCTCGCGGACCTCGACGTCATCGACGCCTCGCTGCGCGCGGGGCGTGACCAACTGCTCGGCGACGACGCCCTGCTGCGGCTGCGCGGGGCGGTGCGGACCTTCGGTTTCCACCTGTACGGCCTGGACCTGCGGC
>JASLFY010000156.1 GCA_030150425.1 Yimella sp.
ATCTGCTTGATGTACTGCGGCGCCAGGCCCATCGACGGTTCGTCGAGGAGCAGCAGCTTCGGCCGCGCCATGAGGGCCCGCCCGATCGCCAGCATCTGCTGTTCACCGCCGGACATGGTGCCGCCGGCCTGCTTCTCGCGCTCCTTCAACCGCGGGAACAGCGAGAACACGCGGTCCATGTCCTCGTCGTACTCGGCCTTGTTCTTCTTGCGGGCGAAGGCACCCATGTCGAGGTTCTCCAGCACCGTCATCGCCGGGAAGATGCCGCGCCCCTCAGGGGTGAGCGACATCCCGAGGCCGACGCGGGAGTGACCGGGGACCTTGGTGACGTCCTTGCCGTCGAACGTGATCGCGCCGCCCGAGGAGTGCAGCAGACCGGCGATGGCCCGCATCGTCGTCGTCTTACCGGCACCGTTGGCGCCGATCAGCGAGACGATCTCGCCCTCCTCGACCCGGATCGAGATGCCGTGCAGCGCCTGGATCCGGCCGTAGTGCACCTTCAGGTCGTTCAGCTCAAGCAACGCCATCTTCGTCGTCCTCCACTCCCAGGTACGCCGCGATGACCGCCGGATTGGCCTGGATGGCCTTCGGCACGTCGTCGGCGATCTTCTTGCCGAACTCGAGCACCACGATCCGGTCGCAGACACCCATGACCAGCTTCATGTCGTGCTCGATCAGCAGCACCGTGTAGCCCTCGTCCCGGATGGTCCGGATGAGCCCCATGAGCTCCTCCTTCTCCGCCGGGTTGAAGCCGGCCGCGGGCTCGTCCAGGCAGAGCAGCTTCGGCTCCGTGGCCAGGGCGCGGGCGATCTCCAGGCGACGCTGGTAGCCGTACGGGAGGTTGCGGGACAACTCCCCCGCCTTGTCGGCGATGCCGACGAACTCCAGCAACGCCATGCCGTGTTCGATCGCCGACTTCTCCTCGCGGATGTGTCGCGGCGAGCGTACGAGCGCACCGAAGACGCTGGTGCGGTGGCGGGCGTCGAGGCCGACGACCACGTTCTCCAGCGCGGTCATCTCGCCGAACAGTCGGATGTTCTGGAAGGTACGCGCGAACCCGGCTCGGGTGATCGCGCTCTTCTTCATCCCGACCAGCGACTGCCCCTCGAGCAGGACCGATCCCTCGGACGGCTTGTAGACACCCGTCATCGCGTTGAAGCAGGTGGTCTTGCCGGCGCCGTTCGGGCCGATCAGTCCGAGGATCTCGCCGCGCTTGATGTCGAAGGTGACACCGTCGAGCGCGGTGAGGCCGCCGAACTTGACCGTCAGGTTGTCGATCTCGACCAGCTTGTCGCCGACCTCGACCGCGATGTCACGGTCGAGCTCGACGATCTGCGCCGCCTCGGTGTCCGCCGCCGGCGGCGGCGCGGGAGCTTCCTCGAGGGTGCTGTCCACGTCGGCGTCCGACGGCTTGGACAGGTTGATGCTGTCGTCACTCACGAGGTGACTCCCTTCGCAGTGTCGTCGCCGGCCGGATCGCGGCGCAGTCGTGCCGCGACCCGCTGGACCTTCTTGCCGTACGCGAGCAGGTGGTTGCGTGCACCGAACAGGCCCTGCGGGCGGAAGATCATCAGGATGACCAGCACCACGCCGAAGACGAGGTACTTCTCCGCGGCCAGCGAGCTGAACCGGTAGGGCACGTACGCCACGATCGCGCCGCCGAGGACCGCACCGAACTTGTTGCCGGCACCACCCATGACGACCGCCGCGATGAACAGCATCGAGGTGGCGACGTCGAACTTCTGGTTGTTCACGAAGCCGACCTGGCCGGCGAACATCGCACCGGACAGACCACCGATGGCCGCACCGATACAGAACGCCCACAACTTGAACTTGAACGTCGGAACACCCATGACCTCGGCGGCGTCCTCGTCCTCCCGGATGGCGATCCACGCCCGGCCGACGCGCGACCGCTCCAGGTTTCCGAGCAGCAGCATGATCAGGATGATCACCGTCAGGAACAGCCAGTACCAGGGCTTGCCGTTGAAGTTGGTGAACAGCGCCAACCCGTTGGCGTCCTTGCCCGGAGGGGCACCGATGTTCTGGAACCCGGAGTTGCCGTTCAGGGCCGGCACGATGTCGGCCAGCAGACGGATGATCTCGCCGAATCCGAGCGTCACGATCGCGAGGTAGTCACCGCGCAGCCGCAGCGTCGGAATGCCCAGGACGATGCCGAAGAAGGCGGTGACCATCATCGCCAGCGGCAGCGTCGCGAGGTAGGGGATGTGGACCATGTGCGAGTCGGTGCTGGTCCACAGCGCCGCGACGTACGACCCGATCGCGAAGAAGCCGACGTAGCCCAGGTCGAGCAGACCCGCCTGGCCCACGACGACGTTCAGGCCGAGCGCGACGAGCGCGAAACGGGCCATGTCACACAGCGCGAGCGGGAAGTTGAACCCCGGCTCGGTGGTGATGATCGGCGGGTTGATGACCGGCAGCGCGTAGAGGAACACCACGAGCACGCCGAGCACCAGCCACTGCTGCCAGCGGGCCAGGGAGTTCCAGCGCCGGCCGAGACCGGCGAACCGACCCTCGCGGCGGGCCTCGTCGGCCTGTTCGTCGGCGATCGCCTGGCTGGCGGCCGCGTCCTGCATGGGAGTACTCATCGGGGCCCCCGCAAAGTATCGGAGTGACGAAGGAACGGAGAACTTTGTGGGGTGATGCTCATGCTCTCACCTTCGCCAAGTTCGATCCGAGGATGCCGTCGGGTCGCACCATCAGCACCGCGACGAGGATCACGAAGCAGACGATGTCGATCCACTGCGAGCTGCCCAACAGGTAGGAGCCGTAGTTGCCGATGACGCCGAGCAGTAGACCGCCCAGGAGGGCGCCCCGGACGTTGCCGATACCGCCCAGCACGGCGGCGGTGAACGCCTTGATGCCGAGGATGAAACCGCCGTTGTAGACCGCGCCCGAAGGCACCTTCATGATGTAGAAGAAGGCGGCGACACCGGCCAGGCAGCCACCGATGACGAAGGTCGTCATGATGACCCGCTCGCGGTTGACGCCCATCAGGGTGGCGGTGTCCGGGTCCTGCGCGACGGCGCGGATACCGCGACCGATGCGCGTACGCCGGATGAGGGTGTCGACGCCGACCATCATCAGGACGGCCGCGACGATGATGATGATCTGGCTCGGGTAGACGGTCAGTCGTCCGACCGTGAACAGCGACTTGTCGTTGAACATCGTCACCCGCGGTTCGGCGACCGCGCCGCGCCACCAGAAGATGGCGTACTGGATGACGAAGGACATCCCGATCGCGGTGATCAGGAAGACCAGGCGCGGTGCATTGCGGGCCCGCAACGGCTTGTACGCCAGGCGTTCGACACCGAGCGCGATCACGCCGGAGGTCGCCGCCGCGACGACCATCGCCAGCACCAGGCAGGCGATGACGGCGGCGATGTTCATCGTGGGTGCGCTCGGACCGAAGCCGAACGCGACCAGGGTGAACACCGCGGCGTACGCACCCGAGATGAAGACCTCGGAGTGGGCGAAGTTGATCAGGTTGAGCACGCCGTAGACCAGCGTGTAGCCGAGGGCGACCAGCGCGTAGATCGCGCCGTAGGTGAGCCCGTCGAGGGTGAGCGGAAGGATGTTGCGGATCAGGTCACCGAGGTGGAAACCGATCCAACCGGAGTTGTCGGCCGCAGCCAACGCAAGTGTATGGATCAAGGGGCCTCACTCATGAGGGCCTGGGTGGCTCCCCGCCGGTTGAACCCGCGGGAAGCCACCCAGGCGACGATCG
>JASLFY010000308.1 GCA_030150425.1 Yimella sp.
GTGAAGGTCGGGTCGGGCGCGTTCATGAAGGACGTCGATCAGGCCCGCGAACTGGCTCGCACGATGGTCGACCTGGGCAAGGACGCCGGGGTCACCACGGTCGCTCTGCTGACCGACATGTCCACCCCGCTGGGGTTGACCGCCGGCAACGCGCTCGAGGTGCGCGAGTCCGTCGAGGTGCTCGCCGGTGGCGGTCCAGCCGACGTCGTCGAGCTGACCGTGGCGCTCGCCCGGGAGATGCTCACCGCAGCCGGTAAGACCGACGTCGACCCGGCCGACGCGCTGCGCGACGGCCGCGCGATGGACGTCTGGAAGGCGATGATCCGCGCCCAGGGAGGCGACCCGGACGCGACCCTGCCGGTGGCCAAGCACCAGCAGCAGGTCGTCGCCGACCGCGACGGTGTGCTCACCGAGCTCGACGCGCTCGCCGTGGGTGTCGCCGCCTGGCGCCTCGGCGCCGGACGCGCCCGCAAGGAGGACGTCGTCCAGGCCGGTGCCGGTGTCGAACTGCACGCCAAGCCGGGCGACCGAGTGCGCAAGGGCGAGCCGCTGATGACCCTGCACACCGACACCCCCGAGCGCTTCGATCGCGCGCTGGAGTCGTTGGCCGGCGGTTGGGCGGTCGGCGATGCCGCCACCGAGCGGCAGCCGCTGCTGATCGACCGCGTCGACTGAGCCGTACGAACCGAGGAGAGACAGATGCCCACGCTGAACCCGCAGCCGGTCCGGATCCCGGTGCCCGGCGGCAAGATCATCGACGAACACGTCGGGGCCGCATCGACCGGTGAGACCGCCGTGTCGGTGGCCCATATGGTGGCGCCGGCCCACTGGGACGAGCCGTTCCAGACCCCGGAGTTCGACGAGCACACCATCGTGTTGCGCGGCACCGTGCTGATCGACCACGACGGCGGGCAGCTGCGGGTCGAGGCCGGGCAGTCGGTGAAGACCGCTGCGGGAGAACGGATCCGCTACTCGACCGGCCCCGAGGGCGCCGAGTACATCGCGGTCTGCCTGCCGGCGTTCAGCCCGGACACTGTGCACCGGGACGACGAGGGGAACGAGGGCGACGTAGCCGGGGTGCAGTCCTGATGCCGGGCGCCATTCGCCCGGAGATCCTGGCCCTGCCGAAGGTGCTGCTGCACGACCACCTCGACGGCGGCGTACGCCCGCAGACAGTGCTCGAGTTGGCACAGCAGACCGGCTACGACGGACTGCCCGCCGACACTGCCGAGGCGCTCGCCGACTGGTTCCGGGAGAGCGCGAACTCCGGCTCACTGGTGCGCTACCTGGAGACCTTCGACCAGACGGTCGCGGTGATGCAGACCCACGACGCGCTGTTCCGGATCGCGTCGGAGTGCGCGCAGGACCTCGCCGCCGACGGCGTCGTCTACGCCGAGGTCCGCTACGCACCGGAGCAGCACCTGCAGGCCGGCCTCACCCTCGAGCAGGTCGTCGAGGCGGTCAACGCCGGCTTCCGCGACGGCGAGGCCAGGGCCGCGTCGGCCGGGCGACCGATCCACGTACGCGCGTTGTTGACGGCGATGCGGCACGCCGCGAAGTCGCGGGAGATCGCCGAGTTGGCGGTGCGTTACCGCGACCAGGAGGTGGCCGGGTTCGACATCGCCGGCGCCGAGGCGGGCTACCCGCCCACCCGACACCTCGACGCCTTCGAGTACCTCCGCCGGGAGAACGCCCACTTCACCATCCACGCCGGTGAGGCCTTCGGGCTGCCGAGCATCTGGGAGGCGATCCAGTGGTGCGGCGCCGAGCGGCTGGGCCACGGGGTGCGGATCGTGGACGACATCTCGCTGGAGGTTCCGGACCCGAAGCTGGGTCTCCTCGCCGGGTTCGTCCGTGACCGGCGGATCCCGCTGGAGATGTGTCCGACCTCGAACCTGCAGACCGGCGCGGCGACGTCGTACGCCGACCACCCGATCACGCTGCTGAAGCAGCTGCGCTTCCGGGTGACGCTGAACACCGACAACCGGTTGATGAGCGACACCTCGATGTCGTGGGAGATGCAGCAGCTGGTCGACCAGGCGGGCTGGACCGTCGACGACCTGCGCTGGGTCACGATCAACGCGATGAAGTCGGCGTTCCTGGAGTTCGACGACCGGCTTGAACTGATCGAGGGCACGATCAAACCGGGCTACGAGAACGCGGGCTGACCCCGGTCAGCGTGTCAGCTGAGCAACGTGTGTCGCGTCTGCGACTCGCGCCACAGGCGCTCGCCGTCGCGGCGGCGCCGTTCGGCGACGATCGCGCTCAGCACGGCTTCGACCGGTGCGTTTTGAGGCGGCAGCGGCGAGACGCCCGGGAGCACCTGCGCGAGCAGGCTCCGGCCGAGGTCCGCGCGCGCGGCGGGGCCGAGACCGTTCGCCCGGCCGAGGAACTGGCGGATCTGCAGGGCGAGGCCGTCGGGCAACGGCGCGAGGTCGGCCGACGCCGCCCACCCGGCGAGCGGGTACGGCATCTGCGGCGGCAGGCTCAGTCGCAGCGAGGTCTCCTCGCGCACCACGTGGGTGCCGGCGGCGAAGTCGCCGAGGCGCTTGCCGCGGGTCGACAACATCGAGCTGATCACCGCGGGGATCGCGTAGAACATGTACTTCTCGATGACGCCGACCAGCCCGCGGACCAGCGCGTGGCGGAAGACGATCGGGCCACCGTCGTCGCGGACCACGCGCAGCTTGAGGCAGAGCTTGCCGAGGGTCCGACCGCGGGTGAAGGTCTCGAGCGCAACGGGTAGGCCGAGGACGATTCCGACGAACAGCACGAGGTGGAGGACGTCGCCCTGTGCGGAGCTGAGGTGCTCGGACAGCAGCGCGGCCGCGATGACGACGGCGATGAAGAGCGCGAACTGCACGACCAGGTCGATCAGGCCGCTGAGGATCAGGACACCGACCGAGGTGGACGGCACGTCGATCAGCACCGCCTCACCGGTGACGAGGCGGTCGTCGTCTGCACCGCGCAACCGGCGGTGTTCCGGTCGGGCGTTCGTCGGACTCGACATGGTGGCTGCAGCGTACAGTTCCGGTGTGGACCTGGACGCGTACGTGCTCGCCCACCAGGGGGAGTGGAGTCGGCTGCAGCAACTGGCCAAGCGGCGGCGCCTGTCCGGCGCCGAGGCCGACGAACTGCTGGACCTCTACCAGCGCACCGCGACCCACCTGTCCTATCTGCGCTCGACCGCTCCGGATCCGACTGTCCTGCAATACCTTTCGACGGTCCTGGCAAAGGCTCGCGCGAAGGCGATGGGGGCTCGTACGTCGACCTGGGCGAGCGTCGCGGAGTTCTTCACCCGGTCCTTCCCGGCGATGCTCTACACGACCCGGCGGTGGTGGCTGACGGTCCTGGTGGTCAACGTCGCGGTGGCGTTCGTCATCGGCTGGTGGATGGCCTTCCATCCGGGAATGCAGACCAAGCTGCTCAGCCCGAGCGAGATCGACCAGCTGGTCAATCACGACTTCGCCGACTACTACAGCGAGAACGCGGCGGGCGACTTCGCCGCGAAGGTGTGGACCAACAATGCCTGGGTGGCCGCGATCTGCATCGCCGGGGGAGCGCTCGGGTTCCCGGTGATCCTCATGCTCTGGTCGAACATCGTGAACGTCGGGGCGATGGGCGGGATCCTCGCGTCGCACGGCCACGCTGCGGAGTTCTTCGGCCTGATCCTGCCCCACGGCATGCTCGAACTGACCGCGGTCTTCGTGGCGGCCGGCACCGGACTGCAGTTGTTCTGGTCGTGGGTCGAGCCCGGCGATCTGACCCGCTCGGCGAGCTTCGCGCGGGCCGCCCGGTCGGCGATGACGGTCGCGATGGGGCTGGTCGTGGTGCTGCTGATCAGCGGGATCATCGAGGCCTTCGTGACGCCCTCCGGTCTGCCCACGTGGGCGCGGATCGTCATCGGCATTGCCGCCGAGGTGGCCTTCCTCGCGTACGTCTTCACGCTCGGGCGGTCTGCGGCGCGGGCCGGGGTGACCGGCGACGTGGCCGACATCGACCGGGAGGCGTTGGCGCCGGCGCGGGCGTGACAGCCTCCCGCTCTCAGAGCAACCCGTTGCGCTTCAGCAGCAGGTAGTGATCCACCAGGGCGACGGGCAGGACGTCCTGCGGCTCGTCGATCACCGTCGCGCCGGCGCGCTGCAACCCACCGGTGACCCGGCGCCGTTCGGCGAGGGTGCGTTCGGCGGCCGCGGCGTCGTACGTCCGCGAGACGCTGTCGCGTTGCTGCGCCAGCTCCACCACCGAGCGGTCGGCGACGGACGCGATGACGACGCGGTGGTGCTGAGTCAGGCCACCGATCACCGGCAGCAGACCTTCCTCGAGCGCTGCGGGCTCCAGCGGCGTCAGCAGCACGACCAGGGCCTTGCGGCGGGTGATGGCGTTGACCGCACCCGCGAGGGTCGACCAGTTCGCCTCGACGAGCGCGGGCTCCAACGGCGCCATCGCGGCAACCACGTTGTGCAACAGCTCGGTACGCCGGGTCCCGCCACCCATCCGGCTCCGCACGGTGCGGTCGCCGGCGATGAGGTCGACCCGGTCGCCGGCCCGCGAGGCGAGCGCGGTGAGCAGCAACGCGGCGTCCATCGCCGAGTCGAGGCGCGGGATGTCGTCCACCCGGCCGGCACTCGTACGGGAGGTGTCGAGCACCAGGATGATCCGCCGGTCGCGCTCGGGCTGCCAGGTGCGGACCACCGGATGCTGCCGTCGCGCGGTCGCGCGCCAGTCGATGCTGCGGACGTCGTCGCCGTCGACGTAGTCGCGCAGGGAGTCGAATTCGGTGCCCTGGCCGCGCACCCGTACGGCGGCCCGGCCGTCGATCTGCCGCAGTTGGTCCAGCTTGCTCGGCAGGTGTCGCCGCGAGGGGAATGCGGGCAGGCAACGGACCTGGCCGGGGGCCTCGAGCGTGCGCTGGCGAGCGGCCAGACCCATCGGGCCGTACGACCGCACGGTCACCCCGGAGGCCTGCCGGTCGCCGCGCCGGGTCGGCCGCAGCGGGTTGGTCAACCGCGCCGCCTCGCCGGGCGGCAGGGACACACGGCGCCGGTCACCTCCGGCACCCGCCGACGGCTGCCAGGCGTCGCGGACGTACGCCCGCACCCGCCGCGACCCCTCGTTGCGCAGCACCAGCGCGCTGGAGGTCGCCTCGCCCAGGCGTACGGGCGGCACCGGATCCCGTTGCACCGCAACGGTCTTCGGTGACCCGGCGAGAGCGACGTCGACGGCGACGAGCACGCCGACCACGAGCAGCCACAGCCACACGGTCGACAACTGCGGGCGCAGCACGACCAGCACCAACCCGGCGAGGGCGAGTGCGACGGTGCGTCCGGAGAGAGCCATCGGGGTCGGCGGTCAGCGGGGGACCGGAACGGAGTTGATCGCCGACTGCAGTACGGCCGTCGTGCCGACACCCTCCAGCTCGGCCTCCGGCCGCAACGCGATCCGGTGGGCGAGCGTCGGCACGGCCATCGTCTTCACGTCGTCGGGCGTGACGAAGTCGCGGCCGCCGAGCCACGCCCAGCCGCGGGCGGTCGACAGCAACGCGGCCGCACCCCGCGGGCTGACGCCGAGCGACAACGACGGCGACTGCCGGGTCGCGCGTGCGATGTCGACGATGTAGGCGACCACGTCCGGGCGTACGTGGACCCCGCGGACCGCACGCGCCCCCGCCGCGAGGTCCGCGGCGGTCGCCACCTGTCGTACGCCGGCCGCGTCGAGGTCCTTCGGGTCGAAACCGGCCGCGTGGCGCAGCAGCACCTGCATCTCGTCGTCCCGCGGCGGGAGCGGCACGCTGATCTTCATCAGGAAGCGGTCGAGTTGTGCTTCGGGCAGCGGGTAGGTGCCTTCGTACTCGACCGGGTTCTGGGTCGCGGCGACCAGGAACGGGTCGGGCAGCGCGCGCGGCGTCCCGTCGATCGAGACCTGGCGCTCCTCCATCGCCTCGAGCAGCGCCGACTGCGTCTTCGGGGGAGTGCGGTTGATCTCGTCGGCCAGCATCAGGTTGGTGAAGACCGGTCCGGGGCGGAAGCTGAAGTCGGAGCTGCGGTTGTCGAAGACCAGCGAGCCGGTGATGTCGCCGGGCATCAGGTCCGGGGTGAACTGGACCCGCTTGGAGTCGATCGACAGGGTGTGGGCGAGGGTGCGCACCAGCAGGGTCTTCGCCACGCCCGGCACACCCTCGAGCAGCACGTGTCCGCGCACCAGCAGCGCGATGACCAGCGACGTCACCGCCGCGTCCTGACCGACGACGGCCTTGGCGACCTCCTCGCGGACCCGGGACAGGGCGCGGCGCGCGTCGTCGGCGTCGCCGGAGGTCGGGGTGGGGGAGGGTGCGCCGACGTGCGGAAGTGCGTGGGTGGGCGCTTCGTCCGGCCTGTTCCTCTCGTCCGGCTTGTTCAGGTCGGTCATGAGCGTCGGGCCTGCCTCTCCAGGGTGGTCAGTTCTCGGGCGAATGATGGCAAGTTCTTGGTGTCCGGGGCGCCGCGGTCGTCGAGCAGCAGTCCGGCGACCTCCTGCGGGTGGCGTCCGGTCGCGCGGGCGACCTCATCGACCAACCGCTCCGGTGGCGTACGCGGGGCGAGGCCGAGCGTCGCGGCCAGGCGTCCGCGGGTGGCGGCGCGCAGGGTCGCTGCGACCGCCGCACTGTCTCGTGACTTGCGGTACAGCTGGCCGCGCGCACGAGTGGTCTCGTTCGCCGGCACGACCACCGGCAGTGGCTCGCTGACCAGCTTGCCCATCCGGCGGCCGCGCCAGAACATCAGCAGCAGGGTGCTGATCGCGAGCAGCCACACCGCCGGGCGCAACCAGCGCGGCGCGATCGCCTCGTCCGCGCCGGCTTCGGGGTCGAATCCGCCCGAGTACCAGAACAGTTCGCTGCTCTGACCGAGCGAGCGCAGCGCGATCGCGGCGTTGTCGCCCTCGTCGACGGTCTCGTTGCGGAACACCGCGGCGGAGCCGATGACGAGCACCGCCGGTCGGTCGGCCGCGGCGGGCAGCTCGAACACCGGGGCGCTTCCGGGGCGACCGAAACAGGTCGCGGCGTCGGTCGGGACGCCGGAGTACCAGCGGCTCGACGCCTGCAGCGACAGCCCGTGTCCCCACGGCAGCGCGCACGCCGCGGCCGTGCTCCGTACGCCCGCGGTGAGGTCGGTGCCGAGCACCGCGTTCAACTGCCGGGGCGATGGCGCGATCAGCACCATGCGGGCGACGTCGGGGTGATCGCGCAGCAGGGTGCGCATCCGGTCGGTCGAGATCTCGGCGGGGCGGGGGACCAGGACTGTCGCTCGCGCGTC
>JASLFY010000312.1 GCA_030150425.1 Yimella sp.
CTGGTAGAGCACCGCGTTCTGCACGGCGGCGGCCAGATTGAGCGCCACCTGTCGACCGTTCTTGCCGTAGCGGATCTCGGCGGCGCGCGGTTCGGGCCGGTCGTCCGGGTTCGGGTCGTTGCCGGTCTTCAGGACGTGGGCGCCGCGCCAGGTGAGCTCGGAGGAGACCTCGGAGGCGAGACCGTCCTTCGAACTGGCGTTGTAGATGTTGAGGTACGTCTGCTGCAGGGTCACCTTGAACGCGGGCTGCGGAATGGTGGTCGGGCACGACGGGGTGGCCGACGCCTTCGGCTTCTCCTGCTGCGAACACGCGGTGAGGGTGCCTGCGGCGGCGACCAGGACGGCCAGGGCGGCGATCGTCGCGCGCGGCTGCCGGGACTGCACCGTGGTGACCCTTTCGCTGGGAGGGCTGGCGGGTGGGTGCATCCACCCACGGGAAACTGGTGTGGTTCCACCCGATCCGACAGCGTGCGACGTGCCGCGCGATCCCCCATCTCGGACGGTCCCGGCACCAGTATGCCGACCGTTGGCGGTGAACACCCAACCAGCCGCGCCGACGGTCCGGGAGACGGGACCGACGGCGCCGATTTCGTCGGGAGTCGCCGAGCCGGTATTCTCGTCCGGCCTGGAGGATTCGCATAGTGGCCTAGTGCGCACGATTGGAAATCGTGTTGGGGATGAAACCCCTCGCGGGTTCAAATCCCGCATCCTCCGCCAGCTCGCCCGGTGGTGCCTCTGCACCACCGGGCGATTTTTTTTGGCCGCCCGGGTGATCTATCCTGAGCGTCGGCCCCTCACGTGGTGGTACCTCGCTGAACTCCCCCAGGGCAGGAATGCAGCAAGGGCAGGCGAGCTCTTCCAGGTGCGTGAGGGGTCCTTTCATGCCCTCGTGCGCCGTCCCCCTCGAGCCGAGCCGAGCCGGGTCGCTGTCGGTGCCGCGCAATAGAGTGACCGGGTGAGCACCGCCCTCTACCGCCGTTACCGCCCGGAGACGTTCGCCGACGTGATCGGCCAGGAACACGTCACCGAGCCGCTGATGCAGGCGCTGCGTACCGGCCGGGTGAACCACGCCTATCTGTTCAGCGGCCCGCGCGGCTGCGGCAAGACGACCAGCGCGCGCATCCTGGCCCGCTGCCTCAACTGCGAGCAGGGCCCGACCCCGACGCCGTGCGGCGAGTGTGAGTCCTGTGTCGCGTTGTCCCGCAACGGTTCCGGAACGGTCGACGTCATCGAGATCGACGCCGCGAGCCACGGCGGTGTCGACGACGCGCGTGATCTGCGGGAGCGGGCGTCGTACGGCCCGGCGCAGAGCCGGTTCAAGATCTACATCATCGACGAGGCCCACATGGTTACCCCGCAGGGCTTCAACGCCCTGCTGAAGATCGTCGAGGAGCCGCCGGAACACGTGAAGTTCATCTTCGCGACGACGGAGCCGGAGAAGGTGATCGGCACCATCCGGTCGCGCACCCACCACTACCCGTTCCGGCTCGTCCCGCCGGCCCGCCTGGCCGACTACATGCAGCAGCTCTGCGACGCCGAGGGCGTACGCGTCGAGCCGGGCGTGCTCTCGTTCGTCACCCGTGCGGGCGGCGGGTCGGTGCGTGACTCGTTGTCGGTGCTGGACCAGCTGATCGCCGGCTCCACCGAGGAAGGCGTCACCTACTCCGGCGCCGCGGCCCTGCTCGGGTTCACCGACACCGCGCTGCTCGACGCCACCGTCGACGCCCTCGCCGCCGGCGACAGCGCCGGTGTCTTCACCCAGATCGACCACGTCGTCGAGTCCGGTCAGGACCCGCGCCGGTTCGTCGAGGACCTGCTGGAGCGGCTGCGCGACCTGATCGTGGTGGCTGCGGTGCAGGACGGCGCGTCCCGCGTGCTGCGCGGGCTGCCCGACGACCAGTTGGAACGGATGCGCGCCCAGGCGGGCGCCTTCGGCCCCGGCGGGATCACCCACGCCGCCGACATCATCAACGCGGGCCTCACCGAGATGACCGGCGCGACCAGCCCGCGCCTGCAGCTGGAACTGATGGCCGCCCGCGCGCTGCTGCCCCGGGCAGCGGGGGAGGAGGGCTACGCCGCCCGCCTCGACCGGGTGGAGCGTCGGCTCGACATCAGCGCCGGGCAGCAGGCCGGCCGGATGCCGGTGGCCCAGCAGCCGGTTCAGGTGCAGGCGCCCGCGCCGGTGCAGTCGGCGCCGGTGCAGCCCGCACCGGTCGAATCTGCTCCGGTCGAATCTGCACCGGTCGAGCAGGCTGCGCAGCAGGACGTCGAGCCGGAGCCGGTTCAGCAGCCCGACGTCGTGGCCGAGCCCGAGCCGCAACCGGAGCCACAACCGGAGCCTCAGCCCGAGCCCGTACGCGAGGCCCGGCCCGAGCCGGAGCCGAGTGCGCAACCCGCCGCCCCGGCCGCGGTCGGCGGCATCACGGTCGAGGAGATCCGCCGTGAGTGGCCCGACATCCTGCGCCGGATCGCCGACCGGCGCCGGGTCACCTGGACCCTGATCAGTCAGCACGCCCACATCGCCTCGTTCGAGGGCGGGGTCTTGGTGCTGACCAGCAACCATGCCGGCCTGGTCGAGCGGATCAGTTCCGAACCCAACCCCGACATCGTCCGAGGGGCGGTCCACGACGCGCTCGGTATCGATGTACGCGTGCAGGCCCGGCTCGGTGAGGGCGCGGCGGCGACCGCAGAGTCCGCGAGCTCCGGCCCGTCCAGCGGATGGGGTCCGGGCATCGAGCGGCCGAAGGTGCAGAAGGAGGACGACCAGGCGCAGCAGGCAGCGATCCGGTCCCGTTGGCAGCAGCGCGTCC
>JASLFY010000338.1 GCA_030150425.1 Yimella sp.
GACGCGCGAAGGAACGCCACCGTGACGACCCACAGCAGGGTGCCCGGGATGAGCACCTTCCAGCCGAGCCGCATGAACTGGTCGTACCGGACACGGGGCAGCGAGCCACGCAGCCAGACGAAGAAGAACATGAACAGCCACAGCTTCACGACGAACCACAGCAGGCCCCACCAGCCGCCGTTCAGCAGGCCGCCGGCGATCGCGGCGATCCCCGGAGGTGCCTGCCAGCCACCGAGGAACAGCGTGGTGGCCAGCGCGGACACGGTGAACATGTTGACGTACTCGCCCAGGAAGAACATCGCGAACTTCAGCGAGGAGTACTCGGTGTGGAAACCACCGGTCAGCTCGCCCTCACCCTCGGCGAGGTCGAACGGCAGACGGTTGGTCTCGCCGACCATCGTGATGATGTAGACGAAGAACGAGAAGAAGGCCGGGATGGCGTACCAGAGGCCCTTCTGGGCGTAGACGATCTGGCTGGTCGACATCGACCCGGCGTAGAGGAAGACCGCGACCAGCGCCAGACCCATCGCGATCTCGTACGAGATCACCTGCGCCGAGGAGCGAAGACCACCCAGCAGCGGGTAGGTCGACCCGGACGACCACCCGGCCAGCACGATGCCGTAGACGCCGACACCGGCGACGGCCAGCACCAGCAGCACCGCGATCGGGGTGTCGGTCAGCTGCAGCGGGGTGCGGTGGCCGAACATGTGGACGTCGTTGCTCAACGGGATGATCGCGAACGAGACGAACGCCATCGCGCCGGCGATCACCGGCGCCAGGATGAACATCAGCTTGTCCGCCGCCTTCGGCGTGACGTCCTCCTTCAGCGCCAGCTTCACACCGTCGGCGAGGGTCTGCAGCAGACCGAACGGGCCGGTGCGGTTCGGGCCCGGACGCTGCTGCATCCGGCCGATGACGCGGCGCTCGAACCAGATGACGATCAGCGTGTTCAGCAGCAGGAAGACGAACAGCAGCAACGCCTTGATCAGCGACAGCCACCACGGGGTGTCGCTGAAGTCGGCCACCGGGTTGTCTCCGCGGGCGACGAGGGCTTGGGCGAACGTGGTCACTGGACACCTGCCTTGCTCAGCGCCACCGGGGCGCCGGCGTCGACGTCGAGGGTTCGACGCACCTGACTGTCGGTGGAGTTGGTCGGCACCCAGACGACGTGGTCGGGCATCGCGGTCACGACGACCGGCAGCGTCAGCTCACCGGCCTTGCTCGAGATCCGCACCTTCTCGCCGTCGGCGACACCGGCGCCGGCCGCGGTGGCGGCGGACATCCGGGCGACCGAGGCGCGGGCGGTGCCGGCCAGGAAGGGCTCACCGTCCTGCAGCGATCCCTTGTCGAGCAGCTGCGCCCAGGTGGCCAGGATCGCCTCGCCGATCAGCGGCCGCGGCGCGCCGGTCGGGCGGACCCGCGGACGGACGGCGCGGGCGCCGGTGTGGGCGGCCAGCTCGGTCATCTCGGCGCGGACCTCGTCGACGCTGCGGGTGCCGAGGAACTCACCGAGCTCCGCGGCCAGCAGGTCGAGGACGCGGTGGTCGGACATCGCCTGGGACTCCAGCGCCTGCGCGAACGTGCGGACGCGGCCCTCCCAGTTGACGTACGAACCGGCCTTCTCCTGCTGCGGTGCGACCGGCAGGATCACGTCGGCGTACGGCGCCACGGACGAGTCGCGCACCTCCAGGGAGACGACGAACGCGTTCTCCAGGGCGGCGCGGGCGGTCTGCTGACCGACCAGGTCGTTCACGTCGACGGAACCGACGAGCAGGCCGGCGAGGTCGCCCGCGGCGGCCGCGGTCAGCATCGCGTCGGCGTCACGGCCGGCGGTCTGCGGCAGGTCGGTGGCTCCCCAGACGGTCGCCACCTGCTCGCGGGCCGCGGCGTCGGTGACCGGACGGCCACCGGGCAGCAGGGTCGGCAGGGCGCCGGCCTCGACCGCACCGCGATCGCCCGCACGGCGCGGGATCCACGCCAGCTTGGCGTCCTTGGTGGCGGCGTACGCGGCGGCGGCCGAGAGCGCACCCGGCACGGTCGCCAGGCGCTCCCCCACCAGCACGATCGTGTCGCCGTCGCCCTCGGTGAGCAGCTTGACGGTGTCGGCCAGCGGACCCTCCGGGTCGCCCAGCGCGCCGAGCACCTCGGCCTCGGTGCCGGGGGCGGTCGGCACGAGCGTGCCGCCGACCTTCTCCAGGCCCCGGGTGGCGTACGGCGCGAGGGCGACGACCTTCACCTTGTTCTTGCGGAAACCCTTGCGCAGGCGCAGGAAGGTGATCGGCGACTCGTCCTCCGGCTCCAGGCCGACCAGCAGCACCGCGCGGGCGTGTTCCAGGTCGGCGTGGGTGACGGCACCGGACTCCGGCGTGGTCGCCACCACCGCGTGGGCCAGGAAGTCGGCCTCCTCGGCGGAGTGCGGACGGGCGCGGAAGTCGATGTCGTTGGTGCCGAGCACCAGACGGGCGAACTTGCTGTAGCCGTACGCGTCCTCGACGGTCATCCGACCGCCGGTGAGAACGCCGACGCCCTGCGCGTCACGCGCGGCGGCGAGACCCTTGGCGGCGAACTCCAGCGCCTCGGGCCAACCGGCCACCCGCAACTGTCCGTTCTCGCGGATCATCGGGGTCTGTACGCGGGCCGAGGTGGCGTACTGGAACGCCCAGCGACCCTTGTCGCAGTTCCACTCCTCGTTGACCGCGGTGTCCTCCAGCGCCATCCGGCGCAGCACGACGCCGCGACGGTGGTCGGTGCGCAGCGAGCAACCGCTGGCGCAGTGCTCGCAGACGCTCGGGGTCGACACCAGGTCGAACGGGCGGGAACGGAATCGGTACGCCGCACCGGTCAGCGCGCCGACCGGGCAGATCTGCACCGTGTTGCCGGAGAAGTAGCTCTCGAAGGGCTTCTCCTCGTAGATGCCGACCTGCTGCAGCGCGCCGCGCTCGATCAGGGCGATGAACGGGTCACCGGCGACCTGGTCGGAGAAGCGGGTGCAGCGGGCGCACAGCACGCAACGCTCGCGGTCCAGCAGCACCTGCGCCGAGATGTTGATCGGCTTGGGGTAGGTGCGCTTGATGTCCTCGAACCGCGACTTCGCGCGGCCGTTGCTCATCGCCTGGTTCTGCAGCGGGCACTCGCCGCCCTTGTCGCAGACGGGGCAGTCGAGCGGGTGGTTGATCAGCAGCAGCTCCATCACGCCCTGCTGCGCCTTGTCGGCGACCGGGCTGGTCTGCTGCGTCTTCACCTCCATGCCGTCGGACACCTCGAGGGTGCAGGACGCCTGCGGCTTCGGCATCGGCCGCAGCGAGCCGTCCGGGCCCTTGGTCGAGACGTCGACCAGGCACTGGCGGCAGGCGCCCACCGGGTCGAGCAGCGGGTGGTCGCAGAACCGCGGGATCTGTACGCCGATCTGCTCGGCCGCACGGATCACCAGGGTGCCCTTCGGCACGCTGACCTCGACGCCGTCGACGGTGAGCGTGACGAGGTCAGTGGAAGAAGCCACGGTCGTCATGCGGAGACGGTCTCCTTCGTGTTGAACAGCACCGAGCGCTCGGGCGGGAAGGCTTCCCACCACGGCGTGTGCATGCCGGCCTCGAACTCCTCGCGGAAGTGCTTCACCGCGGAGGTGACCGGGCTGGTGGCCCCGTCACCCAGTGCGCAGAAGCTGCGACCGAGGATGTTGTCGCAGATGTCGACGAGCTTGTCGATGTCGTCCTGGGTGCCCTTGCCCTGCTCCAACCGGCCCATGATCTGCTTCAGCCAGAAGGTGCCCTCGCGGCACGGCGTGCACTTGCCGCAGGACTCGTGGGCGTAGAAGTCGATCCACCGGCTGACCGCGCGGACCACCGAGACCGTCTCGTCGAAGATCTGCAGCGCGCGGGTGCCGAGCATGGAGCCCTGCGCGGCGACCGATTCGAAGTCCAGCGGGACGTCCCAGTGGGCGTCGGTGAAGATCGGCGTCGACGAACCACCCGGCGTCCAGAACTTCAGACGGTGACCCTCGCGGATACCGCCGGCCATGTCGACCAGCTCGCGCAGCGTGATGCCGAGCGGGGCTTCGTACTGGCCCGGGCGGGTGACG
>JASLFY010000353.1 GCA_030150425.1 Yimella sp.
ACCACCATGCAGCCAGCCTAGGGGTGACGCGCACCTTGCGAAGCCGGTGCGCACGGTGGGTCACCGTGCCCGGGGTGGGAGATGCGCGCGGTCGCGCAACCTGCGCGCGAATCATTGAAGGCGATTGCAAATCAACGGAATTGGTGGGTGAAGTTCGCCGTACGTTCAACCGCAGGGCGCTCGCCCGCAGACAGGAGATCCATAGGTTTCCTGGGTGAGTTCCATCGCCGCCCGCGCCCGCGGGATCACCAAGCACTACGGGGACGTCGTTGCGCTCGACGGCGTCGACCTGGACGTCACGGCGGGGGAGGTGCACGGCCTGGTCGGTCCGAACGGGGCCGGGAAGACGACCCTGCTGGGTCTGCTCCTCGGCCTGTCGACGGCCGACGCCGGCACCCTCGAGGTCCTCGAACACCGCGTACGTCGCCTGCTGGACGTTCCCGACGGTGTCGCCGGATTCGTCGACGGGCCGGGGCTCTACCCGGCGCTGACCGCACGGCAGAACCTGGCCGAGATCGCCCGGCTGCGCGGAATGCCTGCAGACGTCGACGAAGCCCTGGACCGGGTCGGTCTGTCCGCCGTGGCCGACGACCGACTGCGCGGTTTCTCCCTCGGGATGCGGCAGCGACTCGGCCTCGCCGCCGCGCTGGTGGTGCGGCCCAGGTTGCTGGTGCTCGACGAGCCGAGCAACGGCCTCGACCCGGCGGGTAAGCACCAGGTCCACCGGGTGATCCGCGACCTCGCCGCCGGCGGTGCGGCGGTCCTGCTCTCGAGTCACCGGATGGACGACCTGGCGGCGCTCTGCCACCAGGTGAGCGTGTTGCACACCGGCCGGGTCGTCTTCTCCGGCAGCATCGCCAAGCTCGCGACCGAGAACGGCGCGCTCGACCACCGCCTGGTCACCTCCGACGCCCCTGCCGCCCGCCGGGCCGCGGCCGCCGTGCCGGGCGTGATCGTGATGGCCGGCGGCGACGGTGAACCGGGCGACCCGTTGGTCGTACGCGCCGAGACCGCCGACCTCGACGAGTTGGTCGTACGGCTGGTGCGGGAGGGGATCGCGGTGCGCGAACTCGCCCCGCTGGTCTCGCCGCTGGAGTCGGCCTTCCTCGCCCTCACCGACTCCGAAGGGGCCCGCGCATGACGTCCGCCACCGCCGCACCGAGCATCGCGCGCCCCGCCCGCGGCCTCCCGACGTACCGCTTCGAGCTGACCAAGCAGCTGAGTCAGTGGCGGGTCCGGGTGTTGCTGCTCGCCTGCCTCCTCGGCCCGGCGCTGTTCGTGACCGTCGTCAGCAACCAGTCGGCGCTGCCCACCGACACCGTCTTCGGTCGTTGGATGCAGGCGACCGGCTGGGCCGGCTCGCTGATGGTGCTGACCTTCTGCTGCAACTGGGCCCTGCCGCTGCTGATGTCGATCGTCGCCGGCGACATCTTCGCCGCCGAGGACCGGCTCGGCACCTGGCGTCACCTCGTCACCGCCGTACGCTCCCCGCGCCGCATCTTCGTCGGCAAGGCCGCCGCTGCGCTGACCGTGCTGGTCGCGATGATGCTGCTGCTCTGCGCGTCCGCCGTGATCGGGGGGCTGCTCGCTGTCGGCAACCACCCGCTGATCGGGCTGGACGGCCGGACCATCCCGACCGATGAGGCGGCCCGGCTGGTGTTGCTCGCCTGGGCGTACGTCGGTTTCGCGGCGCTCGCGTTCGGAGCGGTCGGCCTGCTCGGGTCGGTGCTCTTCGGGCGGTCGCCGATGGGCCTGCTGGTGCCGGCCGGGCTGGCGTTCGTCCTGCAGCTCGCCCAGATGTTGCCGCTGCCGGCCGCGCTGCGGATGGCGCTGCCGAGCCAGTCGTTCCTCGCCTGGCGCGGCCTGTTCACCGACCCGGTGCAGACCCGCCCGCTGCTGCTCGGCTTCGTGGTGAGCGTGGTCTGGATCGTGGTCCCGACCCTGCTCGCGTACGCCGCGTTCCGGCGCCGCGACTTCACCGACCTGCAGCACGACGGGTCCGTCGGCCGCACCGTGCGCTACCTCGCTGCCCCGCTGGCCGGGCTCGTCCTGCTCGGCGCCCTGGGCAGCGCCCCCGCGGTCGCCGACCCGGCCGGCAGTGGGGTGAGCAAGGGCGGACTCGAACGTGCGCTCGCCACCTCGTTCGCCCACCTCTACCGGCTGCAGACCACCCAACTCGGCCGGCCTGCGGTCACCGAGGCGCAGTTGCGCACCACGGCCGCCTGCGACAAGGCCGGTTCCGCCGACGACGCGGGGCCCGGCAACGACTGGCGTTGCGTCGTCAGCTGGCACATCCCGGGCGCCACGGTCGTGGGCTCGGCGATCTACCAACTCGACGTGGCGGCCGAGGGCCGCTTCGTCGCCGACGGGGACGGCCCCAAGGAAGTGAACGGCTACTTCCCGGTGCCGACCCCGACGGGTTCCGCCCCCAACCCCCTCTGGCAGATCGACGGTCTCGTCGATCTGAGCTCCCCCTCCCCGAAAGGCTGAACCATGAACGTGCAGCGTCAACGACGGGTCGCCCCCACCCGCCGTCGCGTCCCGCGCACCATCGCCGCCACCGTCGCCCTGACGGTCGCCGGCACCGGCATCGCGTACGCCTCCAGTGACATCTTCGGAAACCAGCAGGTCGGCACCGAGTACGCCGGTGGCCTGCAGGTCTCCGACAACCAGGTGATCAAGCCGATCGGCGACCGCCTCAAGACCGACAACGGCAAGTTGATGGGCTCCTCGGTCAGCCCGGACGGCCGTTTCCTCGCCGCCAGCAGCGCGGACAAGAAGGTGGCGCTGCAGATCTTCGACCTGCAGTCCTACAAGCTGGTCTGGAGCGCGGGCACCGCCGCCGGCGCGAACCAGAAGTTCACCGACCTGACCGTCGGCCAGGAGGCGCCGGTCTTCACCCCCGACGGCAAGACGCTCTGGCTGCCGCTGGCCAACTCGATCGCCCGCTTCCCGGTGAACGCCGACGGCTCGCTCGGCACCCCGACCACCATCCCGCTCGCCAAGGACGGCGCGAAGTCGGCGCTCCCGGGCAAGGTGGCCTTCTCCGCCGATGGGTCGACGGCGTACGTCCCGCTGAACGGTCAGAACAAGGTCGTCGCGCTCGACGCGACGACCGGCGCGGTCGGCAAGACCTGGAACGTCGGCATCGCGCCGCGCCAGATCGCGCTGGTCGGCGGGAAGCTCTACGTCAGCAACGAGGGCGGCCGTACGGCGAAGGCCGGCGACACGACGATCAATTCCTACGGCACCGACGTGGTCGCCGACCCCTACCTGGGCACTTCCACGAACGGCACGCTCAGCGTCATCGACCCGGGCAGCGACGCCGCCCCGACCTCGATCCAGGTCGGACTGCACCCGACGGCGCTGTTCGCCAAGGGGAATGTGCTGTTCGTCGCGAACACCAACAGCGACACCGTGTCGGTGGTCGACACCACGAAGAACAAGGTCGTACAGACCATCGCCACCCAGCCGTACGCCGCCTCGAAGGTCGGCTACCACCCGACCGCGATCGCGATGACCGCGGACAACCGTCTGCTGGTCACCCTCGGCCGCGCGAACGCGGTGGCCGTCTACCGGTACGAGGGCAAGCCGCAGGAGCCGGTCAGCGACCTCGGCCTGCTGCCGACCGACTACTACCCGGCCGGCATCGCCGTCACCGGCGGCAAGATCGTCGTGACCAACACCCGCGGCATCGACGCCCGCGGCCCGGCGCTGACGTTCAACAAGGGTGCGAACACCACGCCGGCCACCGGCCACGGCACCCACTCGACGACCGGCTCGCTGACCCGCTTCGCGATGCCGGCCGACAAGGACCTGAAGAAGTACACGAAGACGGTCTTCGCCCAGAACGCCTGGGGCAAGAAGGACGCCGAGACCAGCAAGGGCAAGGGCAAGAAGGCCGTGCCGGTGCCGGTCCGCGTCGGTGACCCGTCGACGATCAAGCACGTCTTCGTGCTGGTCAAGGAGAACCGCACGTACGACCAGGTCTACGGCGACATGAAGCAGGGCAACGGTGATGCGTCGCTCGCTCAGTTCGGCAAGACCGTGACCCCGAACCAGCACGCGCTGGCGAGCCAGTTCGGGTTGTACGACAACACGTACGACATCGGCACCAACTCTGCCGAGGGTCACAACTGGCTGATGCAGGGCGACAACCCGGAGTACACCGAGTCGAACGCCGGCCAGTACATCCGCAGCTACGACACCGAGGACGACGTGCTGGGCCACCAGCGCTCGGGCTTCCTGTGGACCTCGGCGATGTCGGCCGGCAACAGCGCCAAGAACTTCGGTGAGTTCCTGCAGTTCGAGCAGAAGCCGGCCGGGGCGACCTGGCAGAAGTACTACTGCGCGGCCAAGAGCGTCGACGCCGGTGGCGACCCCGCCCAGCTGACCACGCCTGACCTGAAGACCGACAACTCCTCGCCGATCCCGTCGCTGAACAAGATCACCGTGCCGACGGCGCCGAAGTTCGACACCGACATCCCGGACCTCTACCGCTACGGGATCTGGAAGAACGACTTCGAGAAGAACGGGCCGGCCAACCTCAACATGATGTGGCTGTCCAGCGACCACACCGGCGGCGCTCCGGACCCGCGGGCGCAGGTGGCCGACGGCGACCTCGCGGTCGGCAAGGTGGTCGACACCATCTCGCACAGCAAGTACTGGAAGGACTCCGCGATCTTCGTGGTCGAGGACGACAGCCAGGACGGCGCCGACCACGTCGACGGCCATCGTGCGCCGATCCAGGTGATCAGCCCGTACGCCGCCCACGGCAAGACCGTCAGCACGTTCTACTCGCAGCTGAACATGGTCCGCACCATCCAGCAGATCCTGGGCGCGGCGCCCCTGAACCAGAAGCTGGCCGCGGCCACGCCGATGTTCGACGCGTTCACCAAGAAGCCCGACTTCACGCCGTTCACCGCGGTGAAGAACGAGGTGCCGTTGACCGAGGGCGTCGCCACCCAGCCGGCCTGCGGTGCTGACACCGCGGCGGGTGCTGCCCCGGCGGCGAAGGTGCCGGCCGCGCAGCAGGCGACTGCCGCGCAGTGGGAGACCTGGCGCACGGCGCAGAAGTTCACCGGCGCCAACCCGATCCCGGACTCGGCCAACCCGGAGCAGATGAATCGCTACACCTGGTACGCCGCGCACAACTGGGCGACGCCGTACCCGGGCGACCCGAAGATCTACGCCCCGAGCCAGGTTCCGGGCGCGTACGTCCCGAACCCGGACAACGAGTGATCGACTGACACCCTCGTACGAACGACGGCGCCCCTCCCGAACCGGGAGGGGCGCCGTTTCGTGCGGTCGGACTACTCAGTCCCGTGCGGCGTGCTTCGGCTCGGTGTGTGAGACCTCGGCCGGCTGCGCCGGCTCTCGGTCGTCGGCTACGGCGTGCTTCGGCGCGTGGTCGCCGGTCACCGCCGTCGCGCCACCGCTGACCGGGGCCCCGGCGAGGGCCGGCTCCGCAGTGACCGGCTCGGCCGGGGTGCCGTCGGACTGCGAGCGGGCCGCGGCGCCGGCGGCCTGGGCGCGCAGCTCGACCTTCGGCATGCACAGCGAGACCAGGAAGCCGCAGGCCATGATCAGCGCGGCCCACAGGAAGATCGGCGCGATCGCGTCGGCGAAGCCGACCTTGAACGGGTGGCCGATGACGCCGGCCATCTTGTTGATGATCGACGAGTCGTCCATCACCTTCGCGAAGACCGAGGTGTCGCCGGTGACGACCTGCTTGTTCAGCGGGTTCTGCAGCAGGCTCGGGTCGGCCTTGACCGCGCCCTGGATGCTCGGGGCGGCCGCCTTGAAGGCACCGGAGATCTTGTCGCCGACCGTGCTGAACAGGATCGACAGGAAGATCGCGACACCCAGGGTTCCACCGAGCTGGCGGAAGAACGTCGCGGCCGAGGTGGCCACGCCGATCTCCTGCGGCGGGACGGCGTTCTGCACGATCAGCGTCAGCGGCTGCATGCAGTTACCGATACCGATACCCAGGATCAGCATGAACAGCATCACCAGCGCCAGGTTGGTGTCGGCCGAGATGGTCGACAGCAGCAGCAGGGCGATGGTCGCGATCGCGGTGCCGATCATCGGGAAGCGGCGGATCTTGCCGGTGCGGGCGGTGATCTGACCGGAGGTCATCGCGGCGCTCATCATGCCGGCCACCATCGGCAGCATCATCAGGCCGGACTTCATCGGCGAGGCGCCGTGGACGATCTGCATGTAGAGCGGCAGCACCATCATTCCGCCGAACATCGCCAGGCCGACGATGATCGAGGCGATGATCGTGATGCTCACCGCGCGGATCCGGAAGATGCGCGGCGGGATCAGGGCGTCGTCGCCCATCCGGCGCTCGATGAGCGCGAAGGCGATGACGCCGATGGCGCCGATGACGTACGCGGCCACGGACCGACCGGAGCCCCAGCCCCAGCTGCGGCCCTGCTCGGCGACGGTCAGCAGCGGGACCAGCGCGACGACCAGGGCGGCGGCGCCCCACCAGTCGATGCGGGCCTCGCGGCGGGTGTGGTGCAGGTGGAGCGTGCGGCTCACGACGAACAGCGCGACGATGCCGATCGGGACGTTCACCAGGAAGACCCAGCGCCAGCCGGAGATCGCGACGATCTGGTCGGTCTGGGCGAACAGGCCACCGATGACCGGGCCGAGCACCGAGGAGGTGGCGAAGACGGCCATGAAGTAACCGGTGTACTTCGCACGCTCACGCGGGGCGACGATGTCGCCGATGATCGCGAGGGCGAGGGTGAACAGACCACCGGCACCGACACCCTGGACGGCGCGGAAGACCGCGAGCATGGTCATCGAGGTCGAGAACGCACACGCGAACGAACCGATGATGAAGACGGTGATCGCGAACAGGAACAGCTTCTTGCGGCCGTACAGGTCGCCGAGCTTGCCGTAGATCGGCGTTGCGATGGTCGAGGTGATCAGATAGGCGGTGGTGACCCAGGCCTGCATGGACAGGCCGTGCAGGTCGTCACCAATGGTGCGGATCGCGGTCGAGACGATGGTCTGGTCGAGAGCGGCCAGGAACATACCCATCAGCAGACCGGTGAGAATCCGGAGGATCTGGCTGTGGGTGTATTCGCCGTCGACCTTCGCCGCGGTGGCGGTGGCGGTCATTGATCTTCCTTCCGAGAAGACGAGTTGTGGCGTTCGAGTTCGGCGTTGAGTGCGTCGCCGAAACGCTTGAGGTGGGTGGAGAAGGACGCCGCGTCAGCGGTGTCCCAGTCGCCCAGCAGGTTCAGGAACCAGTCGGTGCGCGCCTCGCGGACGGCCTCGAGGGCCTCCTTGCCGGCGGCGGTGAGCTGGACGACCTGGGCGCGTCCGTCGTCGGGGTCGGCGATCTTCTCGACCATGCCGTCGGCGCTGAGCTGGCTGATCTGCCGGCTGACCGTCGACACGTCCGAGTGGATGCAGTGGGCGATGGTCGAGACCCGCTGCGGGCCTTCCTTGAGCGTGATCAGCGCCGGGTAGACGGCGTGGTCGAGGGTCGGGCTGAACCGCGGGGCGACATGCTTGACGGCCGCGATCCGCTTCACGACGTGGACGAGGTCAGTGGCGACCTCGCCCGCAACCTCGCGACTGACGGACATGGGGGACTCCGATCGATTGTTTGCGACAAGCAACTATATGGATAGTTGGTCGGTGCAAGCAAATCGAGTGGGGCGCGGGAGCCACTCCGCCTCGCCCGGCGCGAGAGGTCCGATGTGCGTAATGCGTGTTATGTACATTTCGACCATCGAGGCATAGCGTGGTGTGCATGAG
>JASLFY010000399.1 GCA_030150425.1 Yimella sp.
CGACCCGGCGCGCCCTGCTGACCGCCGGTCTCGTCCTTCCCCTCGCCGGCTGCGGCGTCCGGCTCGAACGTGACGCGCCGGCCCTCCCCGGGGTGCCGACCCAGGCCCCACCGGTCGACCAGGCCCTGCTGCAGTCCGCGATCACCCGACTGCGCGGCGTGGTCGCGGCGCTCGGACCGCTCGACCCGGTCGTCGCCTCCCGACACCGCACCCAGCTGACCCGGCTGATCGCGGTCGCCGCGAGTGACGGGATCACGGCGCCGCCGGCGACACCGAGTTCGACCGCAGTGCCGTCGTCGACGACCTCGGCCACCACCTCCGCCGGCTCGGTCGAGTCCGAGCAGTTGACCGCCGCCTGGCTCGCGCGGGTCGCCACCGCGTCCGACCGGCACCGCCCGGTGCTCGCCGCGGTCCTCGCCTCCCACCAGTGGGGAGCGCGAACCCTGCACGGGGCGGCCCTGCCCGTCCGTACGGGTCTCGCCGCCGCCGACGCGGCCGTCGTCCTGCGCCGCTTCTGGGTGGCGACGTACGCCGCGGAGCAGTTGATCGCGCGCACCCCGATGAAGCAGCGCGACGAACTCTCCACCCTGCTGACCTGGCTGTACGCCGAGCGCAGCCGGCTCACCGCCGAGGCCGGACCGCTGAAGCCGACCGAGCCGTTGTCGTACGCCCTGCCGTCCACGGCGACCGACGCGAGCGCCGCGCGAGAGGTGATGGGTCCCTTGCTGGCCGACATCGTCACCGCCAACGCGTCGATCTCGGTCGGTGGTTCGAAGCCCGGCTCGATCGCGCGGCTCACCCAACTGTGGGGCGACAGCGCCGCGCACGCGGTCGACTGGGGGCAGGTGCCCGACGCCTTCCTCGGCCTGACGTGACCGGGCTCTCGTGACCGCCGACCTGATCCCCGAGGGCTTCCGGGCGGTTGTCGCCGGGCGCCCTGCGGAGCCGTGGATCAGCGGCGACGACTGGCTGGCCGGGCTCCCCCGGCTGATCGACGAGGTGCTCGCCGACTGGGACCTGACCGTCACCGGACCGCCGCTGTTCGGGCAGTGCGCGCTGGTGTTACCCGTCGGCGACGCCGTCCTGAAACTGACCTGGCCGCACACCGAGGCCGCCACCGAACATCTCGCGCTGCGCGCCTGGAACGGCCACGGCGCCGTACGCCTGTTGCGGGCCGATCCGCACCGCTGGGCGCTGCTGCTGGAACGGCTCGACCCCACCGACCTGACCGCGATCGACCTCCTCGAGGGTTGCGAGGTGATCGGCCGGCTGATGCGCACCCTCGACCGGCCGTCGCTCCCCCAGCTGACCACCTTGTCGTCCACCGCCGCCGAGTGGGCGACGCTGTGCCGCAACGGATCCCCGTCGGTGCCGCGCCGGTTCACCGACCAGGCGGCCTCCCTCGTCCGCGACCTGACCACCGACCACGACGTCGACGGCCGACTGATCCACCAGGACCTGCACTTCGCGAACGTGCTGCGCGCGCAACCGGACAGCGAGCGCGGCGACTGGTTGGCGATCGACCCCAAGGCGCTGGCCGGCGAGTGGGAGTTCGCCGTCGCGCCGGTGGTGTGGAACCTGCCGGAGCGGACCGCGGCGGCGTACAACGTGCGCAGTCACCTGCGGCTGCGGCTCGGTCTGGTCTGCGACGCCGGCGGCCTCGACGAGGACCGCGCGGCGGCGTGGACCTTCGTACGCGTCGTGGTGAACGCGCTGTGGGGCGACGACTCCGGCGAGTGGGTGACCCGGATGGTCACCATCGCCAAGGCGATGACGGACTGACCGCGCCGGCTACCCCAGCAGCACCGACTGCGCCGAGCCGGGTTCACCCATCAGACGGGCGCGCTCGGCGTTCGGAATCGCCTTGCCGTTCACCAGGATCGACGGGGTGCTGGTGATCCCGTTCTTGCCGGACCGCGCCTCGGTGTCCTTGGCGTAGTCGAGGTACTTCCTGTTCGAGACGCACGCGTCGAAGGTGGTCGCCGCAGCCCCGCTGATCCCCGCCTTGCGACCGAACTCCTTCAGCTTCGCGTCGGTGTAGCCGACGCCCTCCGGCGGCTGGTTGGCGAACACCTGGTGGTGGAACTCGATGAACTTGCCGGCATCGGCCGCGCAGAAAGAGGCTGCGGCCGACCGCACGGAGGAGTCGTTGCCGTTGTTCGCGTCCAGGAACGACATCATGTGGACCGTCAGCTTGATCTTCCCCTGCTGGGCGAGTTGGGCGATCTGGGTCCCGTTGGCGTCCTCGAGGGTCTTGCAGTTCGGGCACTGGAAATCCTCGTACAGGTCCACCGCGGGGGCGCCCGCCTTCGCGGAACCCACGACGACACCGTTCCCGCCGGCCACGCCGCTCCTGGGTGGCGTGGCCTTCTGCGAACTCCCGCGTGAACTGATCAACACCGCAGCGAACGCGCCGACGATCAACGCCACCACCAGCACGCCGATGATGACGATCTTCGTACGTCCGTTGTCCTTGGGTCTGGTGGCGGCCAGGCGCTCGCTGGCATCAGGTCGTGGCATCGGTGGATCCCCCTCGTTCCGACGTTCGCCCCCAGCAAAGCAGGTGGGCCGGACCCCGTGCGGGATCCGGCCCAGCCGAAGGTGTGCTCAGCACACCGGATGCGTCACTTCGCGGCGTACTGCTGCACGATCGACGCGAACGAGTTCTGCTTGGTCAGCAGAGTGTTGAACGCGGTCTTGTCGTTCGAGGTGCTCTTGCCGTTGATGATGATCGTCGGGGTGCCGTTGACACCGTTCTTGCCCGACTTGGTCTCGGTGGCGTCGACGTACTTGTCGTACTTGCCCGAGTCGACACACTTGTTGAACGTCGCGAGCGCGGTGCCCTTGATGCCGGCCTGGGAACCGAGCGACTTCAGCAGCTCCATCGTGTAGCCCTGGCCCTCCTTCGCCGGCTGGTTACGGAAGACGAGCGAGTGGTACTCCGGGAACTTGCCGGCGTCCGCCGCGCAGAAGCCCGCGTTCGCGGCCTCCGCCGAAGCGGTGTTGCCGAGGTTGTTGTCCAGGAACGACATCATGTGGATGGTCAGCTTGATCTGACCCGCCTGGGCCATCTGCATGACCTGGCTGCCGTTCATCTTCTCGAAGTCGTTGCAGATCGGACACTGGAAGTCCTCGTACAGCTGCACCTCGGGGACCCCGGCCTGCGCCTTCTCCGGGTAGATCTTCAGCCCGTTGCCGTCGGCGACCGAGTTCTTCGGGCCGGCGGCGGCCGTCTTGGTGTCGCTCGAGGAGTTGATCAACACGGCCGCGAAGGCTCCGACGACCAGGGCGACGACCAGGACGGTGGCAACGATCAGCTTGATCCGACCGTTGTCCTTGGGCTTGGACGCGGCCAACTTCTGCGACGCATCGGGACGGGGCATGAGTGAGCTTCCTTCGGTTGAGCGATGTGGTGGCACCGCGTGGGAAACGACGCGGCGTCGTACGAGGTTCCGGGGGTGTCAGCCGAACACGAGGCGGTCGACACTGAATTTGGTGCGCTCCCAGATGACCAGCCAACCGGACAGCAACAGCAACCCGATGTCACGCAGCGTCTCGGTGCCGTACGCCGGGTCGGCGGTCGCGCCACCGCCGCCGAAGCAGCCACAGTCGATCTTGATGCCGCGCGCCCAGACCGAGATGATCCCGATCAGGAACGCGATCATCAGCAGGCTGCCGATGACGGCCGCGAAGCGGGTCATGAAGCCGATGATCAGGAAGACACCGACGACGATCTCCACCCACGGCATGACCATGCCCCAGGCGTTGGACAGTTCGTAGCCGAGCAGTTGGTAGGCGCGGGTGGCCTGCTGCGTCTCGGGAATGTTGCCGGCCTTGGTGACGCCGGCGATCAGCATCACGGCGCCGAACACCAGACGGGCGGCAAGGCCGATCCATTGCTTGACGTCGGCGGATCGGCCGGTGCTGGACAGTTCAGTCACGATCGGGTTCCTCTGGTCGGTGGTCGGCGTGATTGTGACATGTCAACCTATGGCCCCGATCTGGTGGGCGACGTCCCAGCCGATCTTCACGATGAAGGCGCTGACGACGACCACGAACACGATCCGGACGAACGCGGTTCCCCGGGCGACCGCCGTACGCGCACCGAGGTAGCCGCCGGTCATGTTCGCCGCCGCCATCGACAGGCCGAGGCCCCAGTAGCCGGCGCCCTGCGGCAGGAAGATCACCAGCGAGGCGAGGTTCGTGGCGAAGTTGGCGACCTTCGCCTTCGCCGAGGCCTCCAGGAAGGCGTAGCCGAGCAGGCCGACCATCGCGAACACCAGGAACGAACCCGTGCCCGGGCCGAGGGCGCCGTCGTACATGCCGATCAGGAAGCCCGCGCCGGCGGCCGTCGCGAGATGGCGGGCGCCGGTGTGCCGCAACACGGTCTCCGCACCCATGCTCGGCTTGGCGAGGGTGTAAACCATCACCGCGATCAGCGCGACCAGGATGATCGGGTTGAACGAGCTGCGCGGCAAGTGGCTGGCGATCAGGGCGCCGAGCAGTGACCCGCAGAACGCCGGTGCCGCCACCGCCAACGCGGTGCGCGGGTCGGGTCTGACCCGCCGCCAGTACGTCACGCTGCTCACCGAGGTGCCGGCGATCGAGGCGATCTTGTTGGTGGCCAGCAGATGGATCGGCGCGGCCGCCGGGAACGCGACGAGCAGCGCGGGCAACTGCACCAGTCCCCCGCCGCCGACGACCGAGTCGACCCAGCCGGCGAACAGCGCGGCCAGCACCAGCAGCACGAACACGGTGACGGTCAGGTCACCCACGGTCGATCACCGTCCCGGCCGCGCGCCGGGCACTCACGCGCCGCGCACCTCGCGCAGGGTCTCGGCCACCAGGCCGTCCACGGCGACCTCACGCCGGTCGCCGCTGCGACGGTCCTTCAACTCGGCTTTGCCGTCGGCCAGCCCCTTGCCGAGCACCAGGATCGTGGGTACACCGATCAGCTCGGCGTCCTTGAACTTCACCCCGGGCGAGACCTTCGGGCGGTCGTCGTACAGCACCTCGAGGCCCTCGGCCTCCAGCTGCGCGACGATCTCCTGGGCCTTGACGTACGCGGCGTCGTCCTTGCTCGCGACGACCAGGTGGACGTCGGCCGGCGCGAGATTGCGCGGCCAGATCAGGCCGTACTGGTCGAGGTTGTTCTCGGCGACCATGCCGACGCCGCGGGTGACGCCGATGCCGTACGACCCCATGGTGACGGTGACCAACTTGCCGTTCTCGTCGAGCACCTTCAGGCCGAGGGCCTCCGCGTACTTGGTGCCGAGCTGGAAGATGTGGCCCATCTCGACGCCACGGGCGAGCTTCAGCGCGCTGCCGTTCGGACCGAGGTCGCCCTCCCGGATCTGCGCGGCCTGGATGGTGCCGTCCGCGGTGAAGTCGCGACCGTGGACCAGGTCGATGACGTGCTTGCCGTGTTCGTCGGCGCCGGTCACCCAGGCCGACCCCTCGGCAATGCTCGGGTCGAGCAGGTAGCGGATGCCGCTGGCCTTCTCGCTGCCCAGCACGCCCGGGCCGATGTAGCCCTTCGCCAGCGTCGGGTGGTCCTTGAAGTCCTTCTCCTCGAAGGCGACGACCTCGGCCGGCTGCACCTGCGCCTCGAGCCGCTTGTCGTCGACCTCGCGGTCACCGGGCACGCCGATGGCGAGCGGTTCGCGGGTGCCGTCGGGGTGGACCAGCATCACGATGACGTTCTTCAACGTGTCGGCGGCGGTCCACGCGCGGCCGTCCGCCCGCGGGTGCTTGGCGTTGAGGGCGTTGACCAGCGTCTCGATGGTCGGGGTGTCCGGGGTGTCCTCGACGTGCGCCGGCCCGGCGGTCACCTCGACCGGGGTCGCCTGCGGGATCTGCACGGCCTCGACGTTCGCGGCGTAGCCCTGGTCGTCGCGGACGAAGGTGTCCTCGCCCAGCTCGCTCACCGCGAGGAACTCCTCGCTGGCCGAGCCACCCATCGCGCCCGCGTCGGCGTGGACGATGACGTACTCGAACCCGAGGCGGTCGAAGATACGGATGTAGGCCTCGCGGTGTGCGTCGTACGACTTCTGCAGGCCGGCCTGGTCGATGTCGAAGGAGTAGGAGTCCTTCATGATGAACTCGCGGCCGCGCAGGATGCCGGCCCGCGGACGGGCCTCGTCGCGGTACTTGTTCTGCATCTGGAACAGCGAGACCGGCAGGTCCTTGTAGGAGGAGTACATGTCCTTCACCGCGAGGCAGAACATCTCCTCGTGGGTCGGGCCGAGCAGCATGTCGTTCTCGCGGCGGTCCTGCAGACGGAACAGGTTCGGGCCGTACTCGGTCCAGCGGTTCGTCGTCTCGTACGGCTCCCGCGGCAGCAGCGCCGGGAACTGCACCTCCTGGCTG
>JASLFY010000404.1 GCA_030150425.1 Yimella sp.
ACCAGCAGGACGACCAGGAGCAGGATGACGAAACCGCCGATCCCGACCGCGCCGCGCTGACGGAAAACGGTCCGGCCGGGCGCCCGGTGGGGCGGCTGCGTGGAATCCGGCACGTCAGGCAGGGAAACCGTCGAGCACCGCGGCGGTTCCCGACAGGCCGAGCCGGTTCGCGCCGGCCTCGATCATCTCGGCCGCGGCCTCCGGCGTACGGATGCCACCGGACGCCTTGACGCCCAGGCGGTCGCCGACGGTCTCGCGCATGAGGCGTACGGCGTGGGCGCTGGCGCCGCCGGCCGGGTGGAAGCCGGTCGAGGTCTTCACGAAGTCGGCACCGGCCGCCTCCGAGGCGCGGCAGCAGGCCACGATCTGCTCGTCGGTCAGGGCGGCCGACTCGATGATCACCTTGAGCAGCACGTCGGGCGCGGCGTCGCGTACGGCCTGGATGTCGGCCTGCACGGCGTCGAAGTCACCGGAGCGGGCGGCGCCCACGTCGATCACCATGTCGATCTCGGCGGCGCCCAGGCGCGCGGACTCGGCGGCCTCGGCGGCCTTGACGGCCGAGGTGTGCTTGCCGCTGGGGAACCCGCAGACCACCGCGACCGGCAGTTCGGTCTCCAACGGGAGGAAGGACGGCGAGACGCACACCGAGAAGACGCCGAGGCGTTCGCCGTCGGCGATCAGGGCTCGTACGTCGTCGGCGGTGGCTTCGGGCTTCAGCAGCGTGTGGTCGACCATGGCGGCCACCTGTGCGCGGGTCAGGTTCGTCACCGGTCAAGGCTAACCGGTGCGTGGCCTATTCTCGTCGCGCTACTGCCTGATCGTCGCCGCTCGTTGCCGGAAGGAGTCCGATGCCCAGCCCGTCCGCGCAGGTCCTGCTGCTCTGCGGCCCCAGCGGGTCCGGCAAGAGCCGCCTCGCCCGCCGCCTGAACCACCGCCACGGATGGCCGATCGTCCGGCTCGACGACTTCTACAAGGACGGCGACGACCCCACGATCCCAGCCTCCACCCTCGGCATCCCGGACTGGGACGTCGTGGAGTCGTGGCATCTCGACCGGGCCCGCGACGCCCTCGTCGAGCTGTGCGCCACCGGTCGGGTGACGGTGCCTGTCTACGACATCGCGCACTCCGCCGCGACCGGCAGCGACGTCGTCGATCTCGCCGGCGCCGACACGGTCATCGCCGAGGGGATCTTCGCCGCCGACCTGGTCGAGCCGCTGCGTACGGCCGGGGTGCTGCGTGACGCGTTCTGCATCCGGCAGAACCGCTGGGTCACGATGGGCCGCCGATTCGTACGCGACGTGTCCGAGCGACGCAAGCCCGTGCCGGTGCTCGCTCGCCGCGGCCTGCGCCTGGCGTTGGACGAGCCCTCGGTCGTGGCCGGACACGTCGCGCGCGGAGCTCGCGCGCTGACCCCGAAACAGGCGGAGCGGGCCGTTAGGGTCTGACCCATGACGAACTGGGGGGATCCGAACCACGGCGCCAACGCCACCAGCGGTGCCGACCGACAGTGGCAGGCGCCGGGGGCGCCTCCGGCGGCTCCCTCAACTCCCCCACCACCCGCGTACGGGCAGTACGCACCACAGCAGGGCCCGGCGTACGCGCCGTACCCGCAGCAGCACGTCCCGCTGGTTCCGCGGCCCGGGGTCATCCCGCTGCGCCCGCTCGGGATGAGTGACATCTTCGAAGGCGCCTTCCGGACCGTCCGGGGAAACCCGGCGGCCACGATCGGGCTGTCCCTGCTGGTCACCTGTGTCGCGGCCGTTCCGGTGCTGCTGCTCACCGCGTTTCTCGGGAATGTGTCGCTCGGCAGCGGCTCCGGATCCAGCGTGCTCAGCCTCCTGCAGCGGGTCGGCAGCACCGTGGTCACCTCGCTCGTGACGTCCGTGCTGACCGGCATGCTGATCGTCGCCGTCGCCGAGGCGGTGCTCGGTCGTCGCATCTCGATCGGTGCGACGTGGGCGCGGGTCCGGCCGCGGGTCTGGGCGCTGATCGGCACCGTCCTGCTGGTCAGCGCGGCGATGCTCGCGATCCTCGCGGTGTTCGGCGTCGTGTGTTGGGCCCTCTACCTCGCCGGCGGCACGGTCGCGTTGATCATCGCGCTCGTCCTGTCGGTGTTCCTCGCCCTCGCTGCCGTCGTCTTCGTGCAGATCCGCTTCTCGCTCGCGTCGTCCGCAGTCACGCTCGAGCGGCTCGGCCCGGTCGCGGCGCTGAAGCGGTCATGGGCCCTCACCGCCGGCCAGTTCTGGCGGATCTTCGGCATCACGATCCTGGTCAACCTGCTCGTCGGGATCGTCGTCGCGATCATCACGATGCCGGTGTCGATCATGGTCTCGTTGTCGGCGTCCAGCAGCAGCGGCGACCTCGGGATGGGCGCGCTGGTCGTCATGGAGGCCGCCAGCCTGCTCGCGACCGCGCTCACCGTCCCGTTCACCGCGAGTGTGACCGGCCTGCTCTACATCGACCAGCGGATCCGGCGCGAGGCGCTGGACGTGCGGCTGATGGCCGAGGCCGCCAAGAACTGACCGGTCCGCCCCGTGTTCTCCACTCCCCCGCTCGACCCGTCGTCGTCCCAGGCCCGACGGTGGCTGACGGACGAGTTGTCGAAGGGGAAGTACGGCAGTCGGCAGCACTGGCTCGAACGCTTCCTGCGCTGGCTCGCCGACCGATTCGGTGACGCGGGAGAGCGGACCTCCGCGGTCAGCCCGACCGTGCTGGTCGTTGTCCTGGCCGTGATCGCGCTCGCCGCGGCGTTCGGTCTCAGCCGGCTGCAGCGCGACCGCCACACCACCGATCAGGCCGCGGATGCGGGCGTCTTCGAGGACTCCGTACGCAGCGCCCGGGAGCTGCGCGAAGCCGCGCGGCAGGCCCACGAGCAGGGCGACCTGGACACCGCCTTCCTCACCTGGTTCCGGGCCATCACCCGAGCCGGGGTGGAACGGGCGCTGGTGCCGGAACGGGCCGGGGCCACGGCTCACGAGGTGGCCGACCAACTCGCCACGGCGTTCCCGGACAGCCGGGCCGACCTCGCCACGGTTGCCGTCGTCTTCGACCGGATCCGGTACGGCGACGGCCACGCCACGGTCGGCGACGTCGACCTGATCACGGGCCTCGACGAAGCCCTCCGGCGCTCGCGCCCCGCCCCTGTTGCCCCGGCGGTGACCGGATGAGGCGAGCGCGATGGGCCGCGGCGCTCGTCGTCCTGCTGATCCTGGCCGCGACGACGGTGGTGCTGCTGGGGCACAGCTCCGACACCCCACTCG
>JASLFY010000155.1 GCA_030150425.1 Yimella sp.
CGCGCTGATCAACAGCGGCGAGCTCCCGGCGATCAAGGTCGGCAAGTCCTGGCGCATCGAGAGCGCCGAGCTCGAGTCGTACATCGAGCGCGCGTACGCCGACACCCGGTCCAAGGTGGAGAACGGGTCGCTCATCGAATCCGACTGACCCGCAAGCCTTTTCGGGGCACTGCTCGGGTCAGGAGATTCGCCGAACGATCGCGGTCATCGACCACGGGATGGTCTGTCGACCGGTGACGGCAGCGGCGCGGCGTACGGCGTCGGCCGGGTGCAGGGCGACGTCGAGGTGGTCGGCTCCGACCGCGTCGATGGTGCCGATCCAGATCCCACCACCGAGGTCGTGCACCGCCACCACGCTGCGGTCCCGGGAGATGCCGCGCAGCGCCACCCCCAGCCCGAACGACCGGGTGACCCCGGTCCCCGCGTCAACCCGGCGCGGCAGCTCACCGATGCCGTGGATCGCGGCGGTCGGCACCACCGCGGCGCCGCGACCGGTCTCGTCGAGGGCGATCCAGTCCCGTCCGACGTCGGTGAGTCGCCCGGAGAGCTGACCCGCGGGCGTACGGATCGACACCGGGCTGTCGATCGCCGACGCCAGCCGATCGAGCCAACCGATGCCGGCCCGCTCCGAGCGCACCAACTCCGCGACCTCGGCGGCGCGTTCCGCCCGGGCCGTCTGCTCCAGCTGCGCCTCGAGATCGGCGAACAGGTCATCCCAACGCATGGCCGGAGGCTAGCCGGTCGGCCCATCCGAAAATTCGCCCTGTTGAAACACGTTCATCGCGTTTGATGTCGTTTAGTGTCGTTTCATGACCACTGAAGCCATTCTCCACCGTCGGGCCGGCGCACTCGCCGGACTGCTCTCCCTCAGCATCGGCGTCGCGCTGGCCGCACTGCTCCTGCTGCCGATCGCGATGAACGGGTCGATCCAACTGTGGGTGGTCGCCGTTCGATACGCGCTGGTCGCCGCCCTCGTCTGGGCGCTGGTGATCAGTCTGAACGCGGCGCGCGAGCTCAGGACGCCGCGCATCGTCGGCACCACCCCGCGGACGACCGCCGGACTCATCGCCGCGCTGCTCACCGTGGCGGGGTGGACGGTCAGCGGCAGCGCCCACGCGCTCGCCGTTCCCGTCGCCCCGGTCGCCGCTGAGCCGATGACGCCGGCGCCGGCCGACCCGTTGATGGGACCGCTCCCGACCGGGGTACAGCCGAACCGGCCCGCGACACCGGCGACCGCCGAGGCCGACTGCGCGGCGTCGCCGAGCCCCGACTGGCTCCCACCCCGACCGCCGGCGACCGCGCCCGCGGACCGGGACCCGCTGCTGATGTCGTGCTCGCGGAGCGCGGGTGAGGCGCCCCAGGTCGTGGTGCGCCGGGGCGACAGCCTCTGGTCGATCGCCGCCCGTCAGCTCGGCCCTGACGCCGACCCGGCCACGATCGCCGCCGCGGTCCCCCGGTGGCACGCCGCGAATCGTGCGGTGATCGGCCCGAACCCGAACCTCCTGCAGGTCGGACAGGTACTCACTGCTCCGAACGGAGCGACGTCGTGAGCGCGCAGCCGGCGGTGCAGCCCGCCCCGTGCCTGCTGCCGCCGACGCGAACCTCGGCCGCGCCCCACCTGCGCCTGGTCGGCCAGAGCGAACTGGCGGTCGACTTCCGCACCTGCGACGAGGATCCGGAGTTCGGCCCGCAGGGCACTCCCCGGGCGGCGCTGCCCGACCCGGCCCGCTGGTGCCACCGACTGCTCGTCGGCCTGCTGGAGACCTGGAGCGGACTGCGGCCGCCCGGTCAGATCGAAGGCTGTTTCACCCTGGAACTGCGCGACCGGATCCGGCGCGCCCACACGATCGCCGTACGCCGTGGCAGCGGCCGCTCCCACCCCACCCGGGTCCTGCGGATCCGCGTCTGCGAACCGGTCGACGGCGTCGCCGAGGTGAGCGCCGTGGTCCACGACCGCGGTCGGGTGCGCGCGGTCGCGTTGCGCCTGAACGGGTGCGACGGCCGGTGGCGGGTCACGGTGCTCGAGATGGGTTGATCGCAAATCTTTCTTTGCAAACGTTTGTTTGCGGTCTACTCTGAAGACATGCCCGCTCTCGAGAACCAGCCGGAACGCCAACTGCACCCGGACGTCACCCAGCTGCGTGCCCTCGGCCACCCGCTGCGCCTGCGGATCATCGCCCTGCTGCGTACCGACGGCCCCGCCACCGCCTCTGGCCTGGCCGCCCGGCTCGGGCTGAACTCGGGCGCGACGTCGTACCACCTGCGCCGGCTGGCCGACGCCGGACTGATCGAGGACGACACCGAGCGCGGCAACGCCCGCGACCGCTGGTGGAAGGCGAGCCACGAGACCACCCAGACCACCACCAAGGGGGTCGAGGACCCGGAGGCGCTGGTCGCGCTGCGCGGCTACCACGACATCGTCGTCGCCGCGATGCTGCGCCAGGTCGGCGAATCCGTCGCCGAACGCGGCGACCTACCGCTGCGCTGGCAGCAGTCACTGGACGCGAGCGACTGGCAACTGACCCTCACTCCGGACCAGGCAGACGAGGTGCAGCGACGACTGCACCAGGTGCTGGACGACGCGAACCGCGAGTTCGGCGGGACCGACAGGATCAGCGAAACCGACGGGACCGGAGCCGGCGACGGAACCGCACCGGTCGTGTTCCACCTGCACTCCTTCCCCGCCCCCGGACGCGTCAGCGCCCCGCACGACGAGCAGCTCGAACCGGACGAGCAGGACCAGCCATGAGCCGCCGTCCCTTCGTCGGCCTCGTCGTCGCCGAGACCTGCTCGATCACCGGTTCGCGGCTGGCCCAGATCGCACTCCCCTGGCTGGTGCTCACCCTCACCGGCTCCCCCACCTGGACCGGTGTCGTCGGCTTCGCCGAGATGCTCCCGTACGTCGTCATGAAGGCGCTCGGCGGCCCGCTGATCGACCGGGTCGGCGCGAAGCGCGTGGCGGTATGGTGCGACGCGAGCAGCGTTCCCCTGATCGGCGTGATCCCGCTGCTACACGCGCTGGATCACCTGTCGCTGCCGGTGATCGTCGTCGCGGCAGCGGCGATCGGCACCGTACGCGGCCCGGCCGACGGCGCGAAGTCGGCACTGATCCCGGCCGTCGCGCGGCACGGCGCCGTCCCGCTGGAGCGGGTGACCGGCGTGCTGGGCACCGTCGAACGGCTCGGTAGTTCGCTCGGGGCCGCCTTCGCCGGCGCCCTGATCGCGGCGATCGGCGCCGCGCCCGCATTGGCCGTGAACGCCGTCGCGCTCGCCTGCTCCGCCGTCCTGGTGCTCACGACCGTGCCCGCGGACCGGCCGGAGAAGGCCGACGACGACGCCCCGACGGAGTCGTACGCAACGGCGCTGCGCGCGGGCTGGCGGTTCCTGCGAACCGACTCGGTGCTCATCGGGATCTCGACGATGGTGGCGCTGACCAACCTGCTCGACCAGGCGTACTCCGCTGTGCTGATCCCGGTGTGGGCCAAGGAGACCGGCCATTCGGTGGGCACGGTCGGGCTGGTCTTCGCCGTCTGGTCGGCGGCATCGGTCGCGGGCGCGGTCATCGCCGCGTTCACCGGGGAACGGCTGCCGCGGCTGCCGGTCTACCTGGTGGCGTTCCTGCTAGCCGGACTCCCCCGGTTCGCGGCGCTCGGCAGCGGCGCCGGACTGGCGGTGGTGCTCGCCGTGATGATCGTCGGCGGGTTCGCCTCCGGGTTCATCAACCCGATCCTGTCGGCCGTGGTGTTCGAGCGCATCCCGCAGCGGCTGATCGGCCGGGTGAGCGCCCTGAACACCGCGCTCTGCTGGTCGTTGATCCCGTTCGGCGGCCTCCTGGGCGGTGCCCTGGTGAGCCTGTTCGACGTACGAATCGCGTTGTGGGCCATCGGGATCGCCTACCTCGGTGCGACCCTGCTCCCGCTCCTGCACCACGGCTTCCGCGAATTCGGCACCCGCCCGGTTCCGGCCTGACGGACGTACGACTGCCCGAACGGCGTACGACGAGGGGCCCGGTCGATCTCGACCGGGCCCCTCGTCCGTGAGCGGGAATCAGCTCACTTCTTGGCCTTCGTCTTGTCCTTCTTCTTCGCCTTGGCACGGGCGCGGCGCTCGGCGCGCGGCAAGGCGCCGCCTTCGTCCTCGAGCACCCGACCCTCGTCGTCGAGGGCGTGCGAGTGGGCCTGTCCGTCCTCACCCGGCGCGGTCAGCGTCATCTTCTCGGTCGAGCGCTGCGGCAGGTTCGCCTTGACCTCGTTCGGGTCGACGTCGACGTGGAAGAGGGTCTGCACCGTCTCCTCCTTGATGGCGTCGTTCATCGCCGAGAAGAGCTGGTAGCCCTCGCGCTGGTACTCGACCAGCGGGTCACGCTGGGCGAACTGGCGCAGGCCGATGCCCTCCTTGAGGTAGTCCATCTCGTAGAGGTGCTCGCGCCACTTGGTGTCCAGGGCCGACAGCACGACGCGGCGCTCGACCTCGCGGGTGACGTCCTCGCCCCACGCCTTCTCCCGGGCGTCGTAGGCGTGCTGCGCGTCGGAGCGGATCTCCTCCGACAGCAGCTCGGCGGTCAGACCCCCGCGGCCGCCGACCTCGTCCTCCAGTTCCTGGATGGACAGCGAGATCGGATAGAGACCCTTGAGGGCGTCCCACAACTGGTCGAGGTCCCAGTCGTCGGAGAAGCCCTCGGCGGTGGCACCGTCGACGTACGCGTCGACCACGTCGTTGATGAAGTGACGCACCTGCGGACCGAGGTCCTCGGTGCCCTCCAGCACCTTGCGGCGCTCGCGGTAGATCGTCTCGCGCTGCCGGTTGAGGACGTCGTCGTACTTCAGGACGTTCTTGCGGATCTCGAAGTTCTGCGCCTCGACGCTGGTCTGCGCCGACGCGATCGAGCGGCTGACCATCTTCGACTCGATCGGGACCTCGTCCTCGATGCGCGCGCTCTGCATGAACCGGTCGACCAGCGCCGCGTTGAACAGCCGCATCAGGTCGTCCTGCAGCGACAGGTAGAACCGGCTCTCGCCCGGGTCACCCTGGCGACCGGCGCGACCGCGCAGCTGGTTGTCGATGCGGCGCGACTCGTGACGCTCGGTGCCAAGGACGTACAGGCCCCCGAGTTCGAGCACCTCGGCGTGCTGCGCCTCGACCGACTTCTCGGCCTTCGCCAGCGCCTCGTCCCAGGCGGCTTCGTACTCCTCCGGCGTCTCGACCGGGTCGAGACCCTTGCGCTTCAGCGCGGCGACCGCGATGTGCTCGGGGTTGCCGCCGAGCATGATGTCGGTGCCTCGACCGGCCATGTTCGTCGCGACCGTGACGGCGCCCTTGCGGCCCGCCTGGGCGACGATGTTCGCCTCCTGCTCGTGGAACTTGGCGTTCAGCACCTCGTGCGGCACACCCTTGCGGCGCAGCTGCTCCGAGAGGTATTCCGACTTCACCACCGAGGTGGTGCCGACCAGCACCGGCTGGCCCTCCTTGTGGCGCTCGACGATGTCGTCGACCACCGCGCGGAACTTGGCCTCCTCGGTGCGGTAGATGAGGTCCTGCTGGTCCTTGCGGACCATCGGCTTGTTGGTCGGGATGGTGACGACGCCCAGCTTGTAGATCTGGTGCAGCTCGGCCGCCTCGGTCTGGGCGGTACCGGTCATGCCGGAGAGCTTGTCGTACATCCGGAAGTAGTTCTGGAGGGTGATGGTGGCCATCGTCTGGTTCTCGTTCTGGATCTC
>JASLFY010000240.1 GCA_030150425.1 Yimella sp.
GGCAGCGACAGTTCCGGGGGCACGCCCACCCTCACCTGGTACATCAACCCTGACGTCGGCAACGCCGACGCCAGCAAGGGTGGTCAGGCGACGCTCGCCAAGCAGTGCGTCGACGCGTCCGGGGGGAAGTACAAGATCAAGATCCAGTTGCTGCCCAACGACGCCAGCGCCCAGCGCCTGCAGTTGCTGCGCCGACTCGCGGCGGGGGACAGCTCGATGGACATCATGAGTGTCGACCCGGCGTTCGCCACCGAGTTCGCCGCCGCCGACTACTACGCGCCGGTGCCGAACAACATGGTCGCGCAGTTCAAGGACGACCGGGTGCAGTCGTCGATCGACGCCTCGACCTACAAGGGCAAGCTGGTCTCGGTGCCGTTCTGGTCCAACACCCAGCTGCTCTGGTACAAGAAGTCGGTCGCCAAGGAAGCCGGCCTCGACATGAACAAGCCGGTCACCTGGGACGACCTGATCGCGGCGGCCAAGAAGACAAACACCAAGATCGGTGTGCAGGCGAAGCTCTACGAGGGCTACGCGGTCTGGATCAACGCCCTGATCTCCGGCGCCGGCGGCAAGATCGTCGAGAACCCGAGCGCGACGTACGACAACCTCAAGCTCGGCCTCGACACAGACGCCGGCCGCAAGGCGGCCGACATCATCCACAAGGTCGCCACCAGTGGGGTCGCCGGACCGGCCATCGGCTCCTCGACCGAGACCGAGTCGCTCGGTCTGTTCGACGCCAAGTCCGGCGGCTTCCTGGTCAACTGGCCCTACACGTACAGCGCCCTGACGAACACCAAGAAGAGCGACGTCGGCGCCACCCAGTACCCCCAGACGGTCAAGGGCCAGGAGTCCAAGCCCCCGTACGGCGGCATCCAGCTCGCGGTCGGCAAGAAGTCGGCGCACGCCGACCTCGCCTACCAGGCGATCTCGTGCATCACCGACGAACAGCACCAGGCGGCGTACATGGCCAAGTCGGGCAACCCGGCGAGCCGCAAGAAGGCGTTCGACGACCCGGCCGTGCAGAAGGCGTTCCCCGACGGCATCGCGGCCAAGATCCGCACCGCGTTGGACAACGCCGCCCCGCGTCCGCTGACCCCGTACTGGGGTGACATCTCGACCGCGCTGCAGCAGAAGTTCAGCCCGCCGCAGAGCGTCAACTCCAAGACCCCGGCCACGACGTCGAAGTTCATCCTCGACGTCCTGAAGGGAAAGGCGCTGCTGTGAGCACCTCCGTCGAAGCGCTGCCCGAGACCGGCAGCAAGAAGAAGGCGGCGTTGTCCGACCGCGCCAAGGGCGAACGCTCGCTGGGGTGGCGGCTGGCCGGTCCGGCGTTCATCGTGATGTTGCTGGTGACGCTCTACCCGATCGCCTACGCGATCTACCTGTCGCTGTTCAACTACCGACTGACCGACCCCGCCGGACGCAAGTTCGTCGGCCTGCAGAACTACATCACCGCCCTCGGCGACCCGCTCTTCCACGAGGCGTTCATCACGACGTTCATCATCGTGGTGGTCACCCTCGTGTTCGAGCTGATCCTCGGCTTCGGCCTGGCGATGCTGATGAACAAGGTGGTGCTGCCGCGCAAGACGCTGCGCACGATCGTGCTCATCCCGTACGCCATCGTCACCGTCGTCTCCGCGTTCGCGTGGTTGTACGCCGCGCAGCCGGACTCCGGGTTCATCAACCACTGGCTGCACACACTGACCTTCGGTTGGTGGGACGCGAACTACAACTGGTTCGGTGGCCGGTGGTCGTCGCTGGCGATCATCTGCCTGTCGGAGATCTGGAAGACCACGCCGTTCATGTCGCTGCTGCTGCTGGCCGGCCTGGCGCAGGTGGACAGCGCGCAGGAGGAGGCGGCCAAGGTCGACGGCGCCACCTGGTGGCAGACGTTGACCAAGGTGATCCTGCCGAACATGAAGGCGGCGATCATGGTCGCCACCTTGTTCCGCACCCTCGACGCGGTGCGTATCTACGACAACCCGTTCGTGATGACCGGCGGCGCCAACAAGACCAACACGCTGTCGATGCTGGTCGGTGAGGAGACCGTCGGCCGCGTCGAGATCGGCATGGGATCGGCGCTCGCGGTGATGTTGTTCGTGATCGTGCTGATCATCGCCGCGATCTTCGTCAAGGGCTTCAAGGTCGATCTGGCCGGTGGAGGGAGGAGCTGACCATGGAGACCAACGTCAGCAACAAGAGCAAGTGGACGATGTTCGGGATCTCGATCCCGGTCATGATCTGGACGTTGATCCCGATCCTGTGGATCTTCACCACCTCGCTGAAGAAGCCCGGTGACCTGACCAACCCGGACAAGAGCACGTTCGGCAACTTCTGGCCCAAGGACCCGACGTTCGACAACTACCGGCTGATCTTCACCGGTGGTGCGAGCGACCTGTTCCGCCCGGCCCTGGTCAACTCGGTGGTCATCTGCCTGATCTCCACCCTGATCAGCGTGATCCTGGCGACCTTCTGCGCCTACGCGATCGCCCGCCTGGACTTCCCGGGCAAGAAGTTGATCCTGACCACGGCGCTCGCGGTGTCGTTCTTCCCGGTGATCGCGATGGTGACACCGCTGTTCAACCTGTGGCGCCAGATCGGCCTGTTCGACACCCAGATCGGGCTGATCATCCCGTACCTGTCCCTGACGCTGCCGTTGTCCATCTGGACGTTGTCGGCGTTCTTCCAGCAGATCCCGTGGGAGATGGAACAGGCCGCGCAGGTCGACGGCGCCACCAGTTGGCAGGCGTTCCGCAAGGTGATCGCACCGCTGGCCGCCCCCGGTGTCTTCACCACCGCGATCATCGCGTTCTTCACCGCGTGGAACGACTTCGTCTTCTCCTCGAACCTCACCTCGGAGAACGCCCGTACGGTTCCGGCCGCACTCGCCTTCTTCACCGGCGCGAGCCAGTTCGAGCAGCCGATCGGCGCGATCTACGCCGCGGCCGTCGTGGTGACGATTCCCGTGATCATCCTGGTGTTGATCTTCCAGCGTCGGATCGTCTCCGGCCTGACCTCCGGTGCCGTCAAGGGCTGACCGGGCACATCTCGTACGCCCTGAGCGAAAGGCAGAACCTCAATGTCAAGCATCGAGCTGAAGAACATCGTCAAGCAGTACGGCGACGGTTTCCCGGCGGTGAACGACGTCTCGTTGGACATCGCCGACGGTGAGTTCATGATCCTGGTCGGCCCGTCCGGCTGCGGAAAGTCGACCCTGCTGCGGATGGTCGTCGGGCTGGAGGACATCACCTCCGGTGACCTGATGATCAACGGCAAGCGGGTCAACGACCTCGCCCCGCGCGACCGCAACCTGGCGATGGTGTTCCAGAACTACGCCCTCTACCCGCACCTCACCGTCTTCGAGAACATCGCGTTCCCGTTGCGGCTGGCGAAGGGCAAGCACACCGAGGAGGAGATCCGCAGCAAGGTCGAGTCCGCCTCGGACATGCTGGAGCTGAACGACCACCTCGAGCGCAAGCCGGGCAACCTGTCCGGTGGTCAGCGGCAGCGCGTGGCGATGGGTCGGGCCATCGTGCGCGACGCCGACGCCTTCCTGTTCGACGAACCGCTGTCGAACCTCGACGCGAAGCTGCGTGGGCAGATGCGCACCGAGATCGCCCGCATGCAGCGGCGGCTCGGCGTGACCACCATCTACGTCACCCACGACCAGACCGAGGCGATGACCCTCGGTGACCGGGTCGCGGTGCTCAAGAAGGGCGTGCTGCAGCAGTGCGCCTCCCCGCGCGAGCTCTACGACCAGCCGGTCAACCTGTTCGTCGCGGGATTCATCGGTTCGCCGCCGATGAACTTCCTGCCGGCCCGGGTCGACGGCTCCACCCTCAAGCTGCCGTTCGTCGACGTGCCGCTGTCGGGCGACCTCGCCCAGAAGGTCAGCGGCAAGGAGTTCGTGATCGTCGGGTTGCGACCCGAGCACATCAAGGACGCCTCGCTCGGTGACGCGGTGCAGGGCGCCCACTTCAAGGCCGTGGTCGACCAGACCGAGTGGTTGGGCAACGAGCAGTACGCCTACATCCCGTTCGAGTCCGACCCGGCGGTCCACGCGAAGCTGGAGGAGCTGGACCGTGACCTCGACGGTGAGGGCATGCGGACCCAGATGATCGTCAACCTCGACGCCCGCTCGCGGGTGCTCGAAGGCGACGAGGCCGACCTGGTGTTCGACCCGGCGTTGATGCACGTCTTCGACCCGGAGTCCGGCGACTGCCTCACCCGCGACGAGGAGAAGGCGGCACAGATCGCGGCCGACTCCGAGAAGCAGCGCAAGGCGGCGTTGGCCCGGGCCCGGGCACGCGAGGAGAAGGCGGCCCAGGCCTCCTGACCCGGCCCCACCTCGGATCGGCGTGAGTTTCCGCCCTTCGCCGGGCTGGGCGAAG
>JASLFY010000405.1 GCA_030150425.1 Yimella sp.
GAGGATCACCACGGCGTCCCGACCCTGACCCCGGAGCAGTTGCGGGTCTACACCGAACTCGCGGTGCGCGCCGGGATCGCGGTCGCGACGCCGTGGTGATCCTCGTCCGCGAACGCGTCGGTCATGTGGCAGGTGTGCGACCCGAGGGCGCCGTCGGCGAACAACTTCAACGGGCCGACGCGCAGCATCGGCTCACCCGACCCCGTACGTCGCCCCTGTTCCAGCGCGAGCGGCAGGTCCTCGTGTCGGATCGCCTTGCTGACCCGGATCCCCAGGTCCCCGCGGTCGTGCAGCGTACGGAAGGCGCGGTGGACGTCCTCGTGGTCGATGTCGGTGATCGCGGTCAGGCCGAGGCCGAGCAGGTCGTTCAGGCTGTCGCGCAGCAACTCCGGCAGCCGGTCCGCGTCGTCGGGATCCATCGAGTCGATCGGGGTGCAGGCCGTCTCGCGCAGGATGCCGGTCAGCTCGCCGTCGGCGTCGCGCTCCAGCCGCCCGCCGGCCGGGTCGGTGGTGTCCCGGTCGTAGCCGGCCAACTCCAGCGCGGCCGTGTTGACCCACAGCGAGTGGTAGTCGGCGCTGGCGATCGCCACCGGGCGCCCGCCGCTGACCGCGTCGAGGGAGGCGCGGGTGGGGGCGTACGCCGCGGGGTTCCAGACGCCGCCGGTCACCAGGCCGGTGCCCGGGTTGGCGGCCAGGAACTCGCCGACCAGGCGGACCGCGGCGGCCTCGTCGGCCGCGCCGCGGATGTCGACCGACGTACGCAACCGGGCCACGCCGCCGGTGTGGATGTGGGCGTCGTGCAGCCCGGGGACGACCAGCGCGCCGGGCAGGTCTTGGATCGCGGCGACCCGGTGGGTGGCCGCCAACTGGTCGGCGTCGCCGCTGCCGACGATCCGATCGCCGTCGACCAGCAGGCCGGTCACGAAGGACCGTCCGGTCCAGATCTTCGGGTGGCGCCAGAGGGTGTTCACGGGCTCCAAGGTACGACCGTGGGTTCTCGGGTAGGTTCGGACCCGCCCGCAGCCCCCGCCTGGAATGTGAAACCGCAGTGACAGCAGGACATCCGCGCGTCCGCCGTACGCCCGCACCGTGGTGGTTCGGCGCCCTGGTCGTGGTGCCCGCACTCTTCGGTTTCATCGGCGCGCAGTCGGCCCACGGCGACGTCGAACGCACCCTCACCACCCGCAGCACCAACGCCCTGCAGGCGGTCGGGATCACCGACGCGACGGTCAGCTTCTCCGGGCGGGACGCCCAGGTCACCCTCGGATCGCAGGGCTCCGCGGCCGCGGTCCACAGCGCGCTCGACGGACTCTCCGGGGTTCGTACGGTCGTGGTGAAGGGCGGTCCGCAGTGAGCTGGCTGGTCATCCAGACGATCGCCTGGTGCCTGATCGGGTTCGGCGTCGGCGCGCTGGCCGCGTGGCTGGTCGCGGTGATGCTGTTCCCGCACGAGAACGAAATCAACTCTGATTCGTCAGCGTCGGCCTCGCCGGCTTCGTCGACTTCGGACGAGGAGGGCGCGGCATGATCTGGCTCTTCTCGCATGTCTGGCTCTGGGTGCTGCTCAGTGCGGTCCTCGGCTTCGCGATCACCCTGTACGCGATGCTCGCGCCGCGGCGGCACACGTCCACGCATCCCGCCGAGTCGCGGGACGAGGCGGTTCCTGCGACCCGGCAGGAGAAGCGGGCCGCTGCTGCCGCTGCTGCCGAACCGAAGCGGCGCCGGGTGCGCAGCTACGAGATCGACGACGTCGACCTGACCGAATGGCAGCCGGGCGACAGGTTCTGATGGAACTCCTGGTGCGCTCGCCGCTGCGTGTCCCGCGCAGCCCCTTGTCACGGCGCACCCTCGAGCAGGAGACCTGCCTGGTCCTGCTGCTCAGCCTCGGCGCATCGGCGATCTACTCGGTGCTGTCGATCCTGCGGTCGCTGTCGGCCGGGATCGCCCTGAACCACCAGACGACCACGATGAACGCCTCCCAGGCGTCGGCGTCCTGGCTGGACCTCGTCTACCAACTGGTCGGGATCGTCCTGGGCGTCGTGCCGGCGCTGCTGGCGATCCACCTGTTGGCCAGGGAGATTCGCGGCGCCCACCGCTACCTCGGGTTCGACCTGACCCGCAAGGGGCCCGACCTGGCGCTCGGCGCGCTGCTCGCCGCCGCCGTCGGCATCCCCGGGCTGTTGCTCTACCTCGGCGCCCGCGCCGCCGGACTCAACACGACGCTGGCGACCTCCGGGCTGGGCGACCGCTGGTGGGCGGTGCCGGTGCTGATCCTCGCCGCCGCGCAGAACGCGGTGCTGGAGGAGGTCGTGATGATCGGCTACCTCTACACGCGGTGGAGCCAGGCCGGCTGGTCGTGGACGCGGGTGTGGGTCGGGTCCGCCGTGATCCGCGGCAGCTACCACCTCTACCAGGGCTTCGGCGGCTTCGTCGGGAACCTGGTGATGGGCCTGATCTTCGGCCTCGTCTATCGACGCGTACGCCGCGTCGGGCCGCTGGTCGTCACCCACACGATCCTCGACGTCGTCGCGTTCGTCGGCTACGCGTTGCTGAAGGGCCACGTCAGCTGGTTGTGAACCGCGTCCGCCGGTGGCGGGTGGCTCCTACAATCAGGGCATGACCACTTCCGACGACGACCTCGGAGCCCAGCTGCTGTCCGCGGTCGCCAAGGTGAACCGCTGGGCGACGAAGCACTCCGTGATGCCCATCCCGAGCGGCCAGGCCCGCTTGCTCAGCCTGGTCGACCAACACGGCACCGCGCGCGTCGGTGAGCTCGCCGCCGCCGACCACTGCAGCCAGCCGACGATGACCGCGCAGGTGAAGCGGCTGGAGGAGCAGGGCTACCTGCAGCGCACCGAGGACGAGAACGACGGTCGCGCCAGCCTGATCTCGTTGACCGAGAACGGTCGTGAGGTCCTCGCGCGGGTCCGCCGTGCCCGCTCGGCCACCATCACCCCCGCCCTCGAGCGGCTCAGCGACGCCGACCGCGCCACGCTGGTCCGCGCCAACCAGCTGCTGCGCGGGATCGCCGGTAAGGACTGATCAACCGGCGAGTGCGGCCAGCGCGAGCAGCACGCTCGCGCCGGTCCACGACAGCGGCGCGACCGCCGCGGCCGACCCGGTCTCCAGCACCTTCTCCGGATACGACCCGCCGACCGTACGGTGGTCGGCCAGCCAGCCGACCAACTCCCGGGCGGCGTCCGGGCGCCCGCTGTGGGCGTACGCCGCGGCGACCGTCGCGGTCTCCGGCGTCCAGCTGATCCCGTCGCGGTGCCACGACGACCCCGGCGCGTAGCCGCCGGCCGGTCGCTTCATCCGTGGCAGGTTGCGGGTGAGCGCGGCCAGCACCTTCGGCTCGGCCGCGTCCCGGAACGGCGGTAGCAGGAAGGCGGCCGCGACGTCCGGGTCGTGCTTGCCGAGGTGTCGCGGGTAGTCCTCCGCGCCGAAGGTGGCCGCGATCGCGCGGTCCAGCCGGCGCAGCGCGGTCTGAGCCGCCCG
>JASLFY010000406.1 GCA_030150425.1 Yimella sp.
CCGAACATCCGGGCGTCGCGCAGCGAGCGCATCGACCACTGGTCGACGACGTACGCGCCGTGCCGCTGGGCGATGCCCCAGACGTTGGAGTTGTGCACCGCGCAGCGCGGTCGGATGCGGCGCAGCAGCGGCGCCTCGCCCGGGTCGGCGGTTGTCGCCAGCAGCACGTCGATGCCGCGCTCCCGCAGCCGCGCCACGGCGTCCTCCAACTTGTCGGCGATGGCGTCGAGGTCGGCCTTCGGCCGCATGATGTCGTTGCCGCCGCCGACCATCGAGACCAGGTCGGGTTCGAGTTCGAGCGCGGCGTCCAACTGCGGCCCGACGACGTCGGCCAGCAATCGGCCGCGGATCGCGAGGTTCGCGTAGCCGAACGGCAGCCCGGCCTCCTTGTTGCGCGCGGACAGCGCCGCCGCGAGCCGGTCCGCCCACCCGATGAACACGTTGTCGGTGGTGGGGTGCGGGTCGACCATGCCCTCGGTGAACGAGTCACCGATCGCGACGTAGCGGGTCCAGTTCACGGGAGTCTCCAATCGATCGGGGCTGCGCCCTGGGCGGTGAGCAGGTCGTTGACCCGGCTGAACGGCCGGGAGCCGAAGAACCCGCGGTGGGCGGACAACGGTGACGGGTGGGCGCTCGCGACGTGCGGCACCTGCCCGAGGTGGGGGACCAGGTCGCGCGCGTCGCGGCCCCAGAGGATCGCGACCAGCGGTCCGCTGCGGGCGACGAGCCCGGCGATCGCGGCCGCGGTGACGTGTTCCCAGCCCTTGCCGCGGTGGCTGGCCGGGGCGCCCGGGCGGACGGTCAGCACCCGGTTCAGCAGGAGCACGCCCCGCCCGGTCCACGGCGTCAGGTCACCGGTCGACGGGCGCGGCAGGCCGAGGTCGGACTCCAGCTCGGTGAAGATGTTCGCCAGGCTGCGCGGCACCGGGGACACCTCGGGCGCGACGGAGAACGACAGCCCGACGGCGTGGCCGGGGGTCGGGTACGGGTCCTGTCCGACGATCAACACGCGTACGTCGTCCATCGGCTGCGCGAACGCGCGCAGCACGTTCTCCGGCGCCGGTAGGTACGGCCGCCCCGCGGCCACCTCCTGCCGCAGGAACTCGCCGCAGGCGGCGAGGTGGTCGGCGGCGGGGGAGAGCGCTTCGACCCAACTGGGGTGGACCAGTTCGGGGAGCGTCTTGGGCATATGACCAACCTAACCCCGACCTCCGGAACACCGTCCGACGGTCCGGCGTTCAACCAACCGTGCATTCCCATTTCAACGGCCTCAAGACGGCGCTGCTTTTCGGCGCCATCTGGGCGCTGCTGCTCGGGATCGGCTCGCTGATCGGCGGCGGCCGGTTCATCTGGATCTTCGCCCTGATCGGTCTGGCCACCACGTTCTACGGCTACTGGAACAGCGACAAGATCGCGCTGCGCTCGATGCAGGCCTACCCGGTCAGCGAGATCCAGGCGCCGGCGATGTACCGGATCGTGCGCGAGCTGTCGACGGCGGCGGGCAAGCCGATGCCGCGGCTCTACGTCTCGCCGACCCAGGCCCCGAACGCCTTCGCGACCGGCCGCAGCCCGAACCACGCCGCAGTCTGCTGCACCGAGGGGATCCTCGGGTTGCTCGACGAGCGCGAACTGCGCGGCGTCCTCGGCCACGAACTGATGCACGTCTACAACCGCGACATCCTCACCTCGTCGGTCGCGGCGGCGCTCGCCGGGATCATCACCTCGGTCGCGCAGATGATGATGTTCTTCGGCGGCGGTTTCGGCAGCGGAGACGACGACCGGCCGAACCCGTTCGCGATGCTGCTGATGGCCTTCCTCGCGCCGCTCGCCGCGGCCCTCATCCAGATGTCGATCAGTCGCACCCGCGAGTACGACGCCGACGAGGACGGTTCGAAACTGACCGGCGACCCGTTGGCGCTCGCCTCGGCCTTGGCGAAACTGGAGGCCGGCACGGCCCGCGCGCCGCTGGCGCCGACCCCGCGCGTGGTGAACGCGAGTCACATGATGATCGCCAACCCGTTCCGCGCCCAGGACGTCTCGCGGCTGATGTCGACCCACCCGCCGACCGCGGAGCGCATCGCCCGGTTGCAGCAGATGGCGCGCCGCTAGGCCGTCCTCGGCCCCGCGTAGGTATAGAGAACGTAAATTTCTGCTGGCGAACGCCCGAACTTAGGCGCACGCGGCAGACCTGGAGGGTCTCGGGACGGCATGCTGGCCCGAGTCCGACGCACGGGGGTGCTCGGACCACCGTCACGTAACCCCTCCAAGGAGCTCCCAGCCATGTTGCCCTCCCGCCTGCTCGGCGGTTCGGCCGTCCTGGCGCTCGCGTTCGCCGTCACTGCGCCCTCGGCGCAGGCCGCGACGAACGTCGGCACCGGTCCGATCGACCCCGCGCTCACCACCGTGAGCCTGCTGAACACCAACGACTTCCACGGTCACTTCACCAAGGACTTCGCCTGCGCGGTCACCACCGCCCAGAACGACCTCGGCGCCGCCTTCCTGTCCGCCGGCGACAACATCGGCGGTTCGCCGTTCGCGTCGGCCGCCCAGCAGGACACCCCGAGCATCGACTACCTGAACGCCCTCGGCCTGCAGGCCTCGGCGGTCGGCAACCACGAGTTCGACAAGGGCTTCGACGACCTCACCGGTCGCGTCGCATCGCGGGCCAAGTGGACCTACCTCGGCGCCAACGTCTACCGCGCCGGAACCACCACCCCGGCCCTGCCGGAGTACAAGGTGATCACCGTCAACGGAGTGAAGGTCGGCGTCGTCGGCGCCGTCACCCAGGAGGTCCCCTCGCTGGTCGCCAAGGGCGGCATCGGCGGGCTGGAGTTCGGCGACCCGGTCGCGGCGGTGAACCGCGTGGCCAAGCAGTTGAAGGACGGCAACGCCGCCAACGGTGAGGCTGACATCGTCATCGCGGAGTACCACGAGGGTGCCCCCGAGGGCGGCGACGCGACGCTGGCCAAGGCCGAGGCCGACAGCCCCGTCTTCAAGCACATCGTGAACGACACGACGCAGGACGTCGCCGCGATCTTCACCGGCCACACCCACCAGCTGTACGCCTGGGACGGCCCGGCCACCAGCGGCACCCGCCCGGTCATCCAGACCGACTTCTACGCCTCCCACCTCGGCGTCCTGAAGCTCGGCTACGACCCGGCGACCAAGACCGTGAAGCAGTACGCCGTCGAGAACCGCGCGGTGACCGCACCGACCGCGGCCTGCGCCGCGGACAGCAACTACGTCGCCGCGGCCGGCATCGTCGACACCGCCAACGCGCGCGCCGACGTGATCGGTGCGCAGCCGATCGGCAAGACCACCGCCGACATCACCACCGCGTTCTCCGCGGACGGTTCGCGCGACGACCGCATGCGCGAGTCGACGTTGTCCAACATGATTTCGCAGAGCTACGTCGACGCGATCAACGCGCCGGGCCGCGAGGGCGGCGTGCAGATCGGTGTGATGAACCCCGGCGGCGTCCGCGCCGAGCTGAAGTACGGCACCGACGGCACGATCACGTACGCCGACGCGGCCGCGATCATGCCGTTCAACAACACAATCGTCACCAAGAAGCTGACCGGTGCGCAGTTCCTGAAGGTGCTCGAGGAGCAGTGGCAGCCGGCCGCCGCGTCGCGCCCGTTCCTGAAGCTGGGCCTCAGCAAGAACGTGACGTACACCTACGACCCGAACGCCGCCGCCGGTGCCCACATCACCTCGGTGACGATCGACGGCAAGCCGCTGGATCCGGCCGCGACCTACAAGATCGCCTCGAACTCGTTCCTGATGGATGGCGGTGACAACTTCACCACCTTCGCCGAGGGCACCGAGAAGGCCGACTCCGGTCTGATCGACCAGTCGCAGTTCATGGAGTGGATCAAGAGCCACAGCCCGCTGACCCCGAGCTTCGCCAAGAACGGTGTCGCGGTGGAGAACCAGCCGACCAGCCTCGAGGCCGGCAAGTCCGTGTCGTTCACCGTCTCCGGGCTCGACCTGACCAGCCTCGGTGCGCCGACCACGACCTCGGTCGAGGTGCTGCTGGACGGCAAGTCGCTGGGCAGCTTCCCGGTGACGAAGACGCTGACCACCGCTCCGCCGTACCCGACCCGCAACGAGTCGGCCGCGATCACCGTGCAGGTGCCGGCCGACATCGCCTCGGGTTCGGGGGTGCTCACGGTGAAGGCGGCGCAGACCGGCACCGTCGTCACCATGCCGGTGACCCTGGTGGGTTCGGCGACGTCCTCGCCGACGTCCTCGCCGACCTCCAGCCCGACCTCGGGCACCTCGTCGCCGACGTCGACCGCGACCTCCACCGACCCGGGTCAGCCGACCTCCACCGACGTGACCGGCCCGCCGGTGGTCACCGACGGTGAGCAGGGCGGTTCGACCGGCGCGAACGACCGCCTCGTCCTCGTCGGCGGTGCGAGCCTGCTCGCGCTGCTCGGTGGCGCCTGGGTGCTGGGTCGCCGCCTGAGCTGACCCACGCCCCACGCAGTCGGACGGACGCCGCAGGGGAACCTGCGGCGTCCGCTTCGTTTCCCGATGTTCCGTACGCCCAACGCGGCACCTCCGCTTCGTACGATCGGCGCCATGCGCCCGTCGACTGCCGCCCTGCTCGCCCTCGCCGTCACCCTGCCGCTCGCCGGATGCGGGGGAGGGGACTCGCCGGGACCGGCGAGCGGGACGCACCTCGACCAGGCCCTGTCCGTCATCCCGGCGGACGCGACGAACGTCGAGTTCGGCGACACGGACAGGTGGCGGGACCGGCACAAGCTGTCGAGCGCCGACGTCGAGACCATCGGGCGGCGCGCCGACGGCAGCGCCGTGCTGGTGGGCAACCTGTGGCGGACCCCAGATCCGGGCCTGGGCTGGACCGCGGCGGACACCGAGTGGAGTGCGACGTACGCCGGCGGAAACGGTGTGACGTCCCTCTACCGACTGCGCGACGCGGTCGACATGGCGAAGGTGACCGACGGGCTGAAGAAGGCGGGCTACCAGGACAAGGGCGACGGCCTCTACGCCGCGGACCCGTCCGCCGCGAACGGAAGCGGTGTCACGTCCTACCTCGGCTCCGACGTACGGGTCGACACCGGCCGGCACCTCGTGGTCGCCACCCTCGCCCACGCGCCCGACGCGGTGCCTGACAAGGACAAGTCGCTCGCCACGGACAAGGACGTCACGGCGGTCACCAAGGGCATCGGCGACGTCGACTACCTCTCGCTCGCCCTCGGGTCCGACGCGTGCACCGTGCCCCAGAACCTCACGCCCGCAGCGGCGAAGCAGGCGGGCATCGACGACCTCGGCCAGGTACAGGCGGTCGCGACGGTGATGACCAGCGACACCGACGGTGTCGCCCAGGCGACGTACGCCTCGAAGAGCGACGCCGGCGCGGACCTGGCGCCGCGGCGAAAGGCGTTGAGCGGCAACAGCATCAAGGCGACGCGTCCGTTCAGTCAGCTCGGCACCTTCACCGTCCAGCAGCACGACGCGATGCTCGCGTATTCGCTGAAGGTGAAGCAGCAGAGCACCGTCGCCCAGATGGTGCAGGCCGGCGACGCGCCCTGGGCCTGGTGTTCGCCGTCCTGAGCCCCGCAGGCGCATGGCAGAGTGTGGCTTCATGGCCGTCCTGCTGCAGACCGAAGCCGCCACGCGCGCGCAACTGATCCGCGTCGACTCCTACGAGATCGACCTCGACCTGACCACCGGGGACGAGGTGTTCGGCTCCCGCAGCGTCGTCCGCTTCGCCTGCACCACGCCGGGTGCGTCGACCTTCGTCGACCTGAAGGCCCGTACGGTCGGGTCGATCACCTTGAACGACAACGAGATCGACCCGTCCCTGGTCAGTGACGGCCGGCTCGAACTGTCCGACCTGAAGGCGGACAACACCCTCGTCGTCACCTCGACGATGGCCTACTCCCACGACGGTCAGGGGTTGCACCGCGCGGTCGACCCGGCCGACGGCGAGGCCTACGTCTACGGCATGAGCTTCCTGGACGCCGCCCCGCAGGTGTTCGCCTGCTTCGACCAGCCCGATCTGAAGGCGCCCTACACGGTCACCGTCACCGCGCCCGATCACTGGCTCGTCGTCGGCAACGGCGCTGAGCGACAGGAGGGTTCGGTCTGGCGCCTGGCCACGACAATGCCGCTGTCGACGTACTTCTGGACGATCTGCGCGGGGCCGTACGCGGTCGTGCGCGACGAACACGGCGG
>JASLFY010000281.1 GCA_030150425.1 Yimella sp.
CCGTCGCGGACGCGCTCGGCGTCAGCCTCGGCACCGTCAAGAGCTCCGCGTCCCGCGGCCTCGCAACCCTGCGGGCCGCCCTCGCCACCCAGGAGGCGACGTCATGAACGATCTGGACATCGAGACCCTGTTGCACACCGCCGACGCGCCGCGGATGCGGGTGGACACCGAGCGCGTGCTGGCCGGGGGCAAGCACAAGGTGCAGCGTCGGCGGGCGATCATCGGTGGTGGTCTGCTCGCCGCGGCAGTGGCCGTCGGTGCCGTCGGCGCCAGTGGCATCGGCCGGGCAACACAAGGTGTGCCGCTGCCGGCGGGACCGACCCACACGGCCACGCGGACGACCACGACCGACTCGGCCATCGACGGTGTCGAGCCGTCCTTCACGCCGGAGGAGGAGGACCCGCTCACCCGGATGGTTCAGCAGGGTTCGGGCAGCAGCACCGATCCGGCGTCGACATATCACCTCGAGCGCACCTCGTCCGGTGACCTGCGGATCACCCGCACTCTCGGGAAGGTGACCGTCGCGCTGCCGACGACCGCGACGCTGCCTGGTGGGGGAGTTCAGACCGTCGACCGAGGCACCCGGTTGGTCGCGCTGCCGGCCCCGGCCGACGCGATCCACGGCAGCGTCGTCTTCTCGCAAGGGAGCGCCTGGGCGTCCTGGCGCGGTGTGACGGTGCACGGCGCGAAGTACGTGTGGGGGCAGTCCGACGCCGCCGGCACGGCTCGTGGTGCGATCTTCCAGTATGCGGACGGCACCGTGACCACCAACACCGGCGCGTCCGGGGCACAGGTCGATCTGTCCGCCGGTTGGCGCTTCCTCGCCGCCCCGACGCTCGGCCTCTACGAACTCTCGACCGTGACGGGTTCGGCCCGGATACCCGACGGAAAGCGGTGTATCGACGTCGTGGCGATCAGGACCGGTGAGCGAGTGGGCAGCGGTCGGGTGGTGTGCGTGTTCACCACGAAGCCGAGCTCGGTCGGGTTCAACGGCGCTGAAGTCACGCAGGGGACCATCCAGCCGCTCGGGTCCACCGGTCGCTGGCTGGCGTGGGGAGCCACCACTCACCAGCAGCAGAAGCCCACGACCAGCAACAGCCTCATCGTTGGTGGCACCGGCGTCACCTCCATCACCTGGAAGGACGCCTCCGGCACCCACACCGAGAAGCTGAACTAACCCTCCGCCAGCGCCGCCCGCTCGATCTCCAGGATCGACGCGGAGTGGCGCTGTGCCTCGTACGCCTCCTTGCCGCCGCGCACGCCGAACAGCCGCTTGCTCCACACCAGCCACACGACGGCCGCCAGGTTGAGCAGGAAGGTGAGCACGCGCAGCACGGTGAACTTCTCGATCAGGTCGTAGATCTCGTACGGCAGGAACACCGAGGTGCCGACGACGGCGACGTATTCGCCCCACCGCTTCATCACCCACAGGCCGACGCCCTCCAGGCATTCGATGAGCCCGTACGCGACGACGCCCACGACCACCAGTTGCAGGGTGTGGTGTCCGGTCGAGAACGCCTTGTTCGCCATCCGTACCGGGAACGAGTCGTACAGGTCGATCCCCAGCTTGTCGGTCAGCTGCTTCACGGCCGGCAGGTAGTCGTCGAACACGCGGTGCAACGAGTCGCGGGCACCGTCGAACTTCCAGACGCCGTACGCCAGCAGGAACAGCAGCACGCCGCGTCCGAAGCGCTCCACCGCCAGGAATCGCATGATGAAAGCGTCACGAAGCGCCTTGCCGCGCAACGGGATCGGCGCATCGTCCTCGGGGCCGTGACCGCCGGGTTCGCCGACGACGTACGACCCGCAGCGCAGGCAGCGCCAGGCCTCACCCTGGGCGGTCGTGACGTGCAGCCGGGCGGAGAGCTCAGGGGCGTCCGTCGGTTCGTAGCTCAGATGTCCGTGACGGCCGCAGGAGCGCAGCTCCCACCGGTGGCCGACGTCCGTCTTCCTGGTCATTCGTCGGATCGTACGGTCCGAAGCCGTGAGCGCACTGCCCCCGAGTACGGGAAACCGATCGGCCACAATGGAGGCATGTCCAACAACCCGATGAACGCCGCCGCCCTGCGCGGCGCCGTCGACCTGTCCGCCCTGTCCCGCCCCGCCGCCTCGTCCGCCCCAAGCGCGGGGGCGGCCGTCGGGAACGCCGGCGGTGGCTCGTACGTCGTCGAGGTCGACGACCACTCCTTCAACGACGCCGCGGCCCAGTCGATGCAGGTGCCGGTGCTGCTGGCGCTGTGGTCGTCCAGCCAGCCGGACAGCCGCCCGCACATCGACGACCTCGCCCAGGTCGTCAACTCCTACGGCGGCCGCTTCCTGCTGGCCACCGCCGACATCACCAAGGCGCTGCAGATCCGTCAGGCGCTGCAGGTGCAGCAGATCCCGATGGTCCTGGCGATCATCGGCGGACGCCCGATGCCGCTGTACGTCGGCGACCAGCCGATGGACCAGGTCAAGCCGGTCCTCGACCAGGTCCTCGAGGCCGCCGCGCAGGCCGGCGTCACCGGTCGGGTCGAGGGCGCGCCCGCCGGCACCGACGAACAGCAGGCCGACGAGGCCCCGCTCTCGCCCCACCACGAAGCCGCGTTCAGCGCCATCGAGGCCGGCGACTACGACGCGGCGATCGCGGCGTACAACGCTGCGCTGCAGGCGAATCCGGACGACGAGGACGCCCGTCTCGGCCTCGGCCAGGTGACCCTGCTCAAGCGCACCGACGGTGTCGACCTGCAGACCGCGCGCGCGGAGGCGGCGGCGAACCCGACCGATGTCGCCAAGCAGACGATGGTCGCCGACCTCGACGTGCTGGGCGGTCACGTCGAGGACGCTTTCGTGCGGCTGATCGATCTGGTGAAGGCGCCGGCCGGCGACGAACGCAACGCCGCCCGCGAACACCTGATCGGTCTGTTCGACGTCGTCGGCAGCGCCGACCCGCGGGTGAAGAAGGCGCGCACCGCGCTGATGTCCGCGCTCTACTGAGTCGCCCGATCGGACAACCGGCCGATGCGCGTACGCCTGCGCCTACCCGATCCGGACCGCCGCTTCCGCACGGTCCGGCTCGACGCGCCGTACGGCGGACCATGCGTGTTCCGCGCCGGCGGTTGGGAACGTACGGTCGACGCAGACGGCTTCGACCGCCTCGAGTACCAGTTCGTGGTCGGCCGGCGGGCGCTGCTCGACCCGGCGAACCCGAGGGTCGTGCAGACCGACTTCGGTCCGCGCAGCGAGTGGCGGGCACCGAACTACCGGGAGCCGGCCTGGCTCACCGCCCGGGCCAGGCCGGGGACGCTGACCGAGCTCGAGCTGCCCAGCGCCCTGGCCAAGCCGCTGCCGGTCCGGGTCTGGGAGCCGGTCGGCCTCGGCGATGCGCCGGGCCCGCTGCTGTGGTGTCACGACGGTTCCGGCTACCTCGGCCGCGCCTCGATCGACCGGTGGGCCGGCGCGAAGATCGCCGCCGGCGACCTGCCGCCGATGCGGATCGTGCTGTCCGATGCCCCACGCCGGATGCAGTGGTACTCGGGGTCCGAGCGCTACCTGCGCACCTTCGGCCGGGCGCTGGACGAACTGCACCGGCGCTACCGGGTGAACGCGCCCGTCGCGGTGATCGGCGCCAGCCTCGGCGGGCTCACTTCCATGCTCGCCGGCACCCGCGACCCGCGCGTCGGCGCCGTGTTCAGCCAGTCCGGCTCGTTCTTCGACCCGGCGATCGACCTGAGCGACAACGGATTCCGTTGGTACGACCGCATCTCGGGGCTCGTCGCGAAGCTGCGCGAAGCCCCGGTGCGCGAGGACCTGCACCTCGGCATGACCTGCGGCGCCCGCGAGGGCAACGAGAAGGTCAACGCCGCACTGTTCGACCACCTCGCGGCCGCCGGCTGGGACGTGACGTACGAAGCCAACCCGGACCTGCACAACTGGATCGGTTGGCGCGACTGTCTCGATCCGATTCTGCCGAACCTCCTGCAGCGAGCCTGGAGTGCGGTTGGATGAACGGGTGCAAGGCGAGCGGGTAGAACTCACTGTCCCGGGCACCGACCAGGCGCTCGGCGTGATCCGACACGGCCACTGGGGCCGCCCGGTCATCGTGTTCCCGAGCGAGGCCGGCCGGGCCGAGGACTTCGCCAACAACGGCATGGTCGAGGCGGTGCAGGACCTCGTCGACGACGGTCGCGTCTCCTTCTTCTGCGTCGACTCCGCCGACCAGTGGACCTGGTCCGACAACAGCCAGCCCACCGAGTCGCGGGCGCGCGGCCACCAGTTCTACGCGCGGTGGCTGACCGACGCGGTGGTGCCGCACATCGCGCAGGAGACCGGGGGAGTGCTGTCCGCCCTCTCGCTCGGTGTCTCGATGGGCGCCTACCACGCGGTCCACTTCACCCTGACCAACCCGCACCTCGCCCCGCTGGCGATCGGTTTCTCCGGCAACTACGACCCCACCAGTTGGCACGGCTGGGGAGACATCGGCGACGCGACCTACTTCGCCAACCCGATGGCCTACGTCGCGGGCATGCAGGGCACCCACCTGCAGTGGGTGCGTGAGCACGCATCTGTGCTGCTCGTTGTCGGACAAGGTCCGTTCGAGTGGCATCCGACCCGGTCCCTGCCCTCCACCCGTGAACTCGCCGGCCTGCTGCACGCGCAGCAGATCCCGTGCGAACTCGACGAGTGGGGCGACGACAGCGCCCACGACTGGCCCTGGTGGCGCAAGCAACTGGCCCACCATCTCCCGCGGTTCTGCTGAACCACGACATCGCAAGGAGGCACGGATGAGCGACCACCTGATCGGACTGCTGCTCGGCGCGGAGGAGGACTGGCCGCAGGCGTTCGAGGAACTCGTACGCCGGATGGGCCCCGTCAAGACCGCGGACGGCACCACCCACCACATCCGCTCGGAACGGATGACGATCGAGCCGTTCAACCTGCGCGACAAGCCGCGCACCGACCTGGTGATCGACCGCCTCGCCCACTGGTACTACCACCCGCGCGAGTGGCTCAAGAAGGTCGCGCTGATGGACGACGTCTACCTGCTGAACAGCCCGTTCACCTTCCAGGCGATGGAGAAGCACGCCGCTTACTGCGCACTCATGCGGCTCGGCATGCACGTCCCGGAGACGGTGCTGGTGCCCTTCAAGAACCCGGTCGACAACTCCCGCTGGGCCTACACCTCCAGCAAGTACAACCGGTCCTTCGACCTCGACTCGGTGGCCGCCGAACTCGGCTACCCGATGTTCATGAAGCCGTTCGACGGTGGCGCCTGGCGCGGGGTCTCGTCGATCAAGAACGAGCGCGACCTGCACACCGCGTACGACGAGTCCGGCGAGATGCTGATGCACCTGCAGAAGGCGGTCGACGGCTTCGAGGTCTTCGCCCGCGCCCTCACCATCGGCCCCGAGACGATGGTGATGAAGTTCCGCCCGGACGAGCCGATGCACGACCGCTACGAGGTGGCGTACGACTTCCTCACCCCGCAGATCGGCGCCGAGACGCGCACCATCGCGCAGACCGTCAACGCCTTTTTCCGGTGGGAGTTCAACAGCTGCGAGATGTTGGTCAAGGACGGCGTCGTCTACCCGATCGACTACGCCAACGCCTGCCCCGACGTCGCGATCACCTCGCTGCACTACTACTTCCCGTGGGCGATCAAGTCGCTGCTGAAGTGGTCGGTGTTCTGTCTGGTCAACGACCGCAGGGGAAGCGCGTTCGTCGACGTCGACCCGTGGTTCGCGATCGGGGACAGCGACACGACGTACGGCGCCAAGCTCGGCGAATACCAGAAGCTGGCCGACGCCCACTTCGAGACCGAGAAGTACCGCGAGTTCGTCGACAACTCACTCGGCCACGTCGACGAGATGGTGCTCGACTGGGTGCTGTCCGACGACTTCGACCGGTTGTTGGTGGAGACCGTGCGGTCCACCTACCCGGCGCAGGAGCAGGAACGCTTCCTCGGTCACTTCCGCGGCCTCACCGGGCTGTGGGCCAAGGACGAGGAAAAGATCCTCGGCTGATGGGCAAACCGACCGCGGACGGCATGGCGCTGTTCGACGACCTCGCCGACGATCTCGCCGCGGCCGGCGTCGCGTTCGAGCGGTCCCAGATGTTCGGCAGCCCGGGCTTCCGGCTGCCG
>JASLFY010000284.1 GCA_030150425.1 Yimella sp.
CTGCTTGATGATCGCGTCGGCGCGGGCGGGCAGGTCGTTCCAGCCGGTCTTGGGGTCGATGTGCATCGGCACCACGACCTGGATCGCCTTGCCGTCCTTGCTCGGGATGGGCCCGACGACCTTGCCGCTGAGCCCGGGCAGCTTGCCGAAGACGGCGACGTCGGCCTGCACCTTCGCCAGGTCGGTCGGGGTCACCCCGGAGGCGCGCTGGTAGACGACCAGCGCGGGCGCGGAGTTCGGGTCGACGAAACCGCCCAGTTCGTCGGCGACCTTCGTCGACTCGGCGGAGGCGGGCAGCCACGAACTCTGCTGGTTGTCCTGGGCGCCGGCGAGCTTGCCGGCCAGCGGCCCGAGCACGCCGAGCAGCACCACCCAGAAGGCGAGCACCACCCATTTGGTCTTCTTGCCACACACCCAGGGGGCGATCGCGTGGTGGGCGGGTCGCCCGACTGCCGTGGCCATGATGAACTCCGTCCGCGGACCGGTCGGCCCACGGACCAGTATCCGGCCGACCACCGACAACCGTCGAGACAATTTTCGACGGCGGGGCCGGGCGCCCGCCCGCCGCCTAAGCTGGCGGCAGTCCCCGGACCCGAGGAGCCCGCCCGTGTCACGTTCCTACAGCGCGTTGTACGTCGACGTCGGCTACCTGCTGAGTGCGTCCGCCAGCCGGGTCGCCGGCAGTTCCCTGCGCGCCGGTGTCGTCGTCGACCACCAACGCCTCGTGCAGCAGCTGATCGCCTTCGTCGAGGAGCGCAGCGGACTGCCGCTGCTGCGGGTGAACTGGTACGACTCCGGCCGCCGCAACGGCAGCCCGGACGAGGAGCAGGACAAGATCGGCCGGCTGCCGAAGGTGAAGCTGCGGCTGGGGCGGCTGTCGTACTCCGGCGAGCAGAAGGGCGTCGACCTGCGGATCGGCCTCGACCTGGTCACCCACGCGCGCAACCGCATCGTCGACGTCGTCTACCTGCTGTCCGGCGACGACGACCTCACCGAGGCGGTCGAGGAGGCGCAGCACCTCGGCACCCAGGTGATCGTGCTGGCCGTGCCGGACCGTGAGGGTGAGCCGCACGGCGTCGCGCGCCACCTGTGGCGCGAGGCCGACGACGTACAACTGTTGGACGGCGGTCTGATCGACGACACCGTCTTCCGGCGGACCGTCGAGGAGCACCACGCCGAACGCAGTCCCGAACTCACCACCCGCGAGGCCGCCGTTCCGCCGAGCGCACTGCGGCCGCACCCCGCCGGTGGACCGAGCCCGGCGAGCATGCCCGTACGCCGGATCGAACGCCCGCTACCGGCCCGCCCCACCGTCCCGGACATGGATTCGGTCGACCCGGCCATGCTGGTCAGCCGCGACGAGGAGACCGCGATCGGCGCCGTGGCGGCGGGCGTCGTCGAGGCGTGGTTCCGCTCCGCGACGCCGTCGCGGCAGCAGCAGTTGCGCGACAACCAGCCGTACATCCCGCCGGAGCTGGACCGGGCCCTGCTGGTCGACCTGTCCGAGCGGCTGGGGGCGTACGAGATCAACGAACCGGCCCGCCACCGGCTGCGGTCGCGGTTCTGGGAGGCCGTGCACCAGCAGCCGTGAGCGGCAAATCCCCCACGAAGTGATGCAGAGCGCGCCTTGCAAGGCGCGCTCTGCATCACTCAGGGCCCCGACGGGCCCGACCGGCTCACGACTGGGCGTCGAACTCCTGCGCCACCCGCCGGTGGGCCGCCCAGATCTCCTCCGGCACCCGCTCGAACGACTCGAGGTGTTCCTGGCGGTGCTCCATCTCCTGCTGCCAGCGCGGCACGTCGATGGACAGGATCGTGTCGAGGTCGGCCTGGTCGATCTCGAGGCCGTCGAGGTTCAGCTCCTCCTGCTTCGGGATTATCCCGGCCGGGGTGCGCACCCCCTCGACCTCGCCGTCCTTGAGCGCCATCAACCACAGCAGCGGGCGCAGGTTCTCGCGGTATCCGGGCCACAGGAAGTGACCGTCCTGCGGCGAGCGCTGGAACCAGTTCACGTGGGCGAAGATCGGCTGGTCGGTGACCTGACCCAGGATGTTCAGCCAGTGCTGGGCGTAGTCGCCCTCGCCGTACGACATGAACGGGCGCATCGACATCGGGTCGTAGCGCAGCACGCCCTCCTTGCCGTCGGCAGCGGCGGTCGCCTCGGCGCCCAGCGTGAGGCCGTCGTAGACACCCTCGGCGAGGTCGTTGATGGCGCGGATCAGCGGCTCACGGTCGCGGGTGCGACCGCCGAAGATGATGCCGTCGATCGGCACACCCTTCGGGTCCTCGAAGTCGGGGGCGACGTTCGGCACGTTCGCCAGCGTCGTGGTGAACCGGCTGTTCGGGTGGGCCCACGGCGCGTCCTGGTCGGCCTCGGCCCGGTCGGCGATCGGCTCGCCCTTCCAGTCCAACCAGCCGGCGGTGTCGGCCGGCGGGTTCGGCGTACGGCCCTCCCACCAGACCTCCTGGGTCGTGGGGTTGTAGGCGATGTTGGTGAAGATCGTGCCGGTGCCCTCGGCGACCGACTTCAGCGCGGTCGGGTTCGTCTTCTCGTTGGTGTCCTTGGCGACGCCGAAGACGCCGAACTCGGGGTTCATGCCGTACAACTTGCCGTCGTCGCCGACCCACAACCAGGCGATGTCGTCGCCGTAGAAGTGCACCTCGTAGCGGTCGCCCAGCGCGTCCGGCGGCAGCATCATCGCCAGGTTCGTCTTGCCCGAAGCGCTCGGGAAACCGCCGCAGATGTGGTAGTTCCGACCGGTCTGCTTGTCCTTGATGCCGATCAGCATGAACTGCTCGGACAGGAACTGCTTGCTGGCCCAGCCGTCGTACGCCGCCTGCCGCAGTCCATGGGCGATCTTGCCGAGCAGCGCGTTGCCGCCGTACGAGGAACCGAAGTGCAGGATGGTGCGCTCGTCGGCGACCGTGACGAAGTAACGCTGGTCGTCGTCGGTGCCCTGGCCGAGGTTCGGCAGGTCGCCGGTGACGTGGACGGCGCGGACGAAGTGGTCGGGCTCGGCGAGGTCGTTGATCAGGTTCGCGCCGACGCGGGCCATCCGGATCATGTGCAGCACGACGGTGCGCGAGTCGGTCAGCTCGATGCCGGCGGCGTACTTCTCCAGCGGCGCGCCGGGCGGGCTCATCAGGTAGGGGACGACGTACATCGTCTTGCCCTGCGAGGCGCCGGTCATCCGTTCGATCAGCAGCGGCGTCATCTCCGCGGCCGGGCGCCAGTTGTTGTAGACGCCCTTGTCCTTCGGGTCGCTGGTGGCGACGATCGTGCGCTCCTCCGAGCGCGCGGTGTCCTTGGAGTAGCTGCGCGAGTAGTAGCGCCCGTCGCCGGCCGGCTCCAGCTCGCCCGCCTCGACCGCTTCGGCGATCAACCGCGCGTCGTCGGCGGCGCCCACCACCTCGACCCGCGCCGCGCCGGTGATCCCGGCCCAGTGCTCGACGTAGTCCCGCACGTGCGGGTTGGTCAGGCCTCCGGCCTCGAGTGCCGCTGCCGCATCAACCATCGACTTCACTGCCCTCTCAGTGCGCGCGAGGGCCCCTCGGCGGCCTCGCCTCGCCCTGACGCTACCCGCCGGTAGTGTCCGCCGTGCGGACTTCGGCCGACGAGTTCAGCGGGTTCGTACGACCGCCGGCGGGGCGATCACCGCACCGTCGGCCACAGCGTGAAGTGGCCGGTGCGCTTCTTGCCCTCGTCGACGTCGTGCAGGCGCTCCAACCCGGGGAACCGCAGCCGTACGGCGCTGTCCAGCCGGTCGTGCAGCGTCTGCCCGGCGGCGGAGCAGTTGGAG
>JASLFY010000411.1 GCA_030150425.1 Yimella sp.
CCCCGGTCACCGACCGGGGACCTCGTCGTCGGTGCGGGGGACTAGCGTCGGATCCCGTGAGCACCGCATCCACCGCACCGACCGTCGTCAGCGTCCCGCAGGCCACCTGGGTCGAAGCCCTGTCCGACCTCGACGGCCTCGACCTGGTCGAGTGGGACATGACCGGTCCGGCGCCGCGCGACGACATCGAACTGGTCGTGCCGCCGTACATGAGCAATCCGAACCGGCTCGCCCGGTTGGCCGAGCTGCCCCGGCTGCGCGCCGTGCAGTTGGCGACGGCCGGCTTCGAGCACGCCCTGCCGTACCTCCCGGCCGGCGTCGCCCTGGCCAACGGCAAGGGCGTCCACGACACCTCCACCGCGGAGCTGGCGATCGGGCTGGCCATCGCCTCCCAGCGCGGCATCCCGGAGTCCGTACGCGCCGCCGAGCGGGGCGAGTGGCTGCGCTCGGCCGGGCGCCCGTCGCTGGCCGACCGCGAGGTGCTGGTGATCGGCTACGGCTCGATCGGCCGGGCGATCGTGCAGCGGCTGCAGGTGATGGAGGCGCGGTGCACCGTGGTCGCCTCCCGGGCCCGAGCCGGAGACGACCTGGTCGACACCGTCCACGGCATCGACGAACTGCCGGCGCTGCTGCCCGCGGCTGAGGTCGTGGTGCTGATCGTGCCGCTCACCGACGCCACCCGTGGCCTCGTCGACGACGACTTCCTCGCCGCCCTGCCCGACGACGCGCTGATCGTCAACGTCGCCCGCGGTGGCGTCGTCGACACCGACGCCTTGCAACGCGCGTGCGCCGGCGGTCGCATCCGCGCCGCCCTCGACGTCACCGACCCCGAACCCCTTCCGGCCGATCACCCGCTGTGGACCACCCCGGGCGTCCTCATCACACCGCACGTCGGTGGGGCGTCCACCGCCTTCGAACCCCGCCTGCGGCGACTGCTGCGCGAGGAGCTTCCCCGGTTCGCCGCCACCGGGCGACTGACACACCAGGTTGCCGAGGGCTGACATGGCCGACACCGGCGCGACGGCCCTGCGGGTCGCCCGCCTGGTGGCCCTGATGATGGGGCTCCAGGCGGTGTTGCTCGCCGGGCTGGCGCTGACCGGCGCCGGCACCACCACCTCGCCGTCGGTCCTGGTCGTCTCGGCCCGGACCGACTGGGCCGGACTGGTGGCCAACCGGATCAACGCGATCGAGGGCCACCCGGTCCGGGCGTACGTCGGCGGTTCGGTCCAGGACGCGCGGGACGAACTGCGCCGCGACGTCGTGCAGGGATACCTCGTCGTCGACCCGAACGCACCGACCGACCAGCTGGTCGTCTCCAGCGCGCAGGGAGACCCCGCGCTGCTGCAGCTGGTCGTCGGCCGGGCCGAGTCGACCGCCGGCCGGGACGTGGGGATCTCCGACCTCAGCCCGCTCGCGGTGGGCGACGGTTCCGGCCGGGTCGGTCACTGGTTCGTGCTCGCTGCGGTCCTGGCTGCAATCGGCTTCGCGGTCGGGACCTTGCGGGTGTCGGCGCTCGAGGGTCTGCGTGGCGTGCGCCGATTGCTGCCGATCCTCGCGCTCGCGGCCCTCGGGACCGCTGCCGTCGGCGTCGGGATCGTCTGCTGGGTCGTGCCGGCCTGGGGCGAGCACGCCGTCGGACTGTGGTTGATCGGCGCCGCCGTGATGGCCACCGTCGCGCTGCTGGTCCGAGCGGGCGCCGCCGTCGGCGGTCTCGGCGGTGCCGCGGTGGCGGTCGCCGTCCTGCTCCTGCTGGCGGTCGACCCGACGATGGCCGGCGCCTTCGGTTTCGGTCGGGCCGGGGCGCTCTGGCGACCCGTGGCCGACTACGGCCCGGTCGGGGCGGGGATGTCCACGGTCCGCGAACTGGTCCAACTCGACGTCCGACCGCAGCCGCGCCACCTGCTGACCCTCGCGTGGTGGGCGCTCGCGGCCGCTGTCGTCGTCGTTCTCGCGGCGGCCAACCGGGGTGACGCGGCCGACTCCGGCCGCCACCGTCCCCAGATGTCGTGACTGGAATACTGCGGCCATGACCGAGCCCCGTCGTCTGCTGGTTCTCATCCGTCACGCCAAGGCCGAGCCGTACGGCTCCGTGCCCGACCACGAGCGCACGCTCACCGACCGTGGGGTGCGCGACGCGGGTGCGGTCGGGTCGTGGCTGAAGGAGCAGGGCGTGCAGCCGGACGCCGTCTGGTGTTCGACCGCGGCCCGCACTCGGGAGACCTGGGCGGCCATCGTCGAGCAGTCCCGCAACGGATCGCTGGTCGACCACGAACAGCGCATCTACGACGCCGGTCCGGCGACCCTGTTGGAGGTGCTGCGGGAGAGCTCCGCGCGGGCCCGCACCGTCGCGATGGTCGGCCACGCACCGGGCATCCCGGCCATCGCAGCGGCACTGACCGAGGGCAACGGCGACTTCGACGGCGAGCCCGTCGACTTCCACGACCACTTCCGCACCAGCGGAGTCGCGGTGTTGGAGATCCCGGTGGAGTGGGCCGACCTGGCACCCGGCGTCGCGACGATCCGGGAGCTGTACGTCGGACGCGGCTGACCACCTTCCGTCCGAATGGCGGAACAACCGTCTCAACATATTGACGCTCGGCGACGATGTCAGCATGATCGACGCATGGCACGGATTCTCGTACTTCCGTAGCGCGCCGGTCCTCCGACCAGCGCGCCGACCCTCACTGCTCTGACGAGCCGGAGGGTTTTTTCATGTTCGAGACCCCGCACAGACGACGAAGGTGATGGCAGTGACAGACACCACGACCCGCCCGACCGCCACCGTGCCGACCCCGGCACAGGTCGCGGCCCGCGTCCCCCAGGGAGCGCAGGAGATTCCGGACGTCACCGGGGCGCAGGCGCTGGTCCTCACACTCGAGGCGCTCGGCGTCGACACCGTGTTCGGCATTCCGGGCGGGGCGATCCTGCCGGCGTACGACCCGCTGCTCGACTCGGTGAAGGTCCGCCACATCCTGGTCCGCCACGAGCAGGGCGCCGGTCACGCGGCGCAGGGCTACGCCGCGGCGACCGGCAAGGTCGGCGTCTGCATGGCGACCAGCGGCCCGGGCGCGACCAACCTGGTCACCCCGATCGCCGACGCCCACATGGACTCGGTGCCGATCGTGGCGATCACCGGTCAGGTCGACTCGCGGGTGATCGGAACCGACGCCTTCCAGGAGGCGGACATCCGCGGCATCACGATGCCGATCAGCAAGCACAGCTACCTCGTCACCGAGCCGGGGGAGATCGCCCGCTCCGTCGCCGAGGCGTTCCACGTGGCCTCGACCGGTCGGCCTGGTCCGGTGCTGGTCGACATCACCAAGAACGCGCTGACCGCGAAGACCACCTTCAGCTGGCCGCCGACGTTCGAACTGCCCGGTTACCGGCCGGTGACCAAGCCGCACCACAAGCAGATCCGGGCGGCCGTCGAGCTGATCCGCGCCGCGCAGAGCCCGGTGCTGTACGTCGGTGGCGGCGTCATCCGCGCCGGTGCGGCCGAGCAGTTGCGCGAGTTGGTCGAACTGACCGGGATCCCGGTCGTGACGACCCTGATGGCGCGCGGTGCGCTGCCCGACAGCCACCCGCTGCACCTCGGGATGCCCGGCATGCACGGTTCGGTGTCGGCGGTGACCGCGCTGCAGAAGTCCGACCTGCTGGTCACCCTGGGTGCCCGGTTCGACGACCGCGTCACCGGTCAGCTGTCCTCGTTCGCGCCGGACGCGAAGGTGATCCACGCCGACATCGACCCGGCCGAGATCTCCAAGAACCGGATCGCCGACGTGCCGATCGTGGGCGACTGCGGTGAGGTGATCGACGAGATCATCGCGATGATCCGCCAGACCGGCGGTGAGGTGGGCGACTACAGCGCGTGGCGCGAGACCACCGCGCAGTGGAAGGCCGACTACCCGCTGGGCTATGTCTCCCACGAGGATGCGCAGGCCATCCAGCCGCAGTACGTCCTGGAGCGCCTCAGCGCGATCGCCGGCCCGGACGCGACGTACGTCGCCGGGGTGGGGCAGCACCAGATGTGGGCGGCCCAGTTCGTGCAGTACGAGCGCCCGAACTCGTGGATCAACTCCGGCGGCCTGGGCACCATGGGCTACGCGGTCCCGGCCGCGATGGGCGCCAAGGCGGCCGAGCCGGAGCGCACCGTCTGGGCGATCGACGGCGACGGCTGCTTCCAGATGACCAACCAGGAGCTCGCGACCTGCGTGATCAACAAGATCCCGATCAAGGTCGCGGTGATCAACAACAGCTCGCTGGGCATGGTGCGCCAGTGGCAGACGCTGTTCTACGGCGAGCGCTACTCCAACACCGATCTGCACACCGCCGTCGGTGCGAGGGTGCCGGACTTCGTGAAGCTGGCGGACGCGTACGGCTGTGTCGGGTTGCGCTGCGAGCGCGCGGAGGACGTCGACGACACGATCCGCCAGGCGATGGAGATCGACGACGTCCCGGTGGTCATCGACTTCGTCGTCGAACGCGACGCGATGGTCTGGCCGATGGTGCCGGCCGGTGTCAGCAACGACCTGGTGACGACCGCCCGCAGCATGGCCCCGGTCTTCGACCGCGAATCGGAAGGTGAGTAATGACCCGTCACATCCTGTCCGTGCTGGTGGAGAACAAGCCCGGTGTGCTCGCCCGGATCGCCGGGTTGATCTCGCGGCGCGGGTTCAACATCGACTCGCTCGCGGTCGGCGAGACCGAACACGAGGAGATCTCGCGGATGACCATCGCGGTCAGCGTCGAGGGAACCCCGCTGGAGCAGGTCACCAAGCAGCTCAACAAGCTGGTCGAGGTTCTCAAGGTCGTCGAACTCGACCCCGAGGCCTCCGTGCACCGACAACTGGTCCTCATCAAGGTCCGCGCCGATGCCGCCACCCGCGGCCAGATCATCGACGTGACGCAGATGTTCCGGTGCAACGTCGTCGACGTGACGGCCGACGCCGTCGTCATCGAGGCGACCGGCACCCGCAGCAAGCTCGAGGCGCTGCTGGAGGTGCTGGAGCCGTACGGCGTACGCGAGCTGGTGCAGTCCGGCATGGTCGCGGTGGGTCGCGGATCGCGGTCCATCACCGACCGGGCCCGCAAGGCGAGCTGAACCTTCAATCTTCAAGAACCGCAAAACAATCCATCTGAGGAGTTGTACGAAGTGGCTGAGATGTTCTACGACGAAGACGCCGACCTGTCGGTGATCCAGGGCCGCAAGGTCGCGATCATCGGTTACGGCAGCCAGGGTCACGCCCACGCGCTCAACCTGCGCGACTCGGGTGTGCAGGTCGTCGTCGGCCTTCGCGAGGGCTCGACCAGCCGGGCGAAGGCAGAGGCGGAGGGCCTGACCGTCATGTCGGTCGCCGACGCGGTCAAGGCCTCCGACCTCATCATGGTGCTGGCGCCGGACCAGGTGCAGCGCACGGTCTACGCCCAGGAGATCCAGCCGAACCTGAAGGACGGCGACGCGCTGTTCTTCAGCCACGGTTTCAACATCCGCTTCGGCTACATCGAGGCGCCCGCGAACGTCGACGTCGCGATGGTCGCGCCGAAGGGCCCGGGTCACCTGGTGCGTCGTGAGTACGTCGACGGCCGTGGTGTTCCGGTGCTCCTCGCGGTCGAGAAGGACCCGTCGGGCAAGGCCTGGGACCTGGCGAAGGCGTACGCCTCCGCGATCGGCGGTCTGCGCGCCGGTGGCATCAAGACCACGTTCACCGAGGAGACCGAGACCGACCTGTTCGGTGAGCAGGCGGTGCTCTGCGGTGGCGCCTCCCAGCTGGTGATGTACGGCTTCGAGGTCCTGACCGAGGCCGGCTATCAGCCCGAGGTCGCCTACTTCGAGTGCCTGCACGAGCTGAAGTTGATCGTCGACCTGATGATCGAGGGCGGCATCGCCAAGCAGCGCTGGTCGATCTCCGACACCGCCGAGTTCGGTGACTACGTCTCCGGTCCGCGCGTCATCGACCCGCACGTGAAGGAGAACATGCAGGCGGTGCTGAAGGACATCCAGAACGGCACCTTCGCCAAGCACTTCATCGACGACCAGGACGCCGGCGCGCCGGAGTTCAAGGCGTTGCGCGAGAAGGGTGCCCAGCACCCGATCGAGAAGACCGGCAAGGAGCTGCGTGGTTTGATGAGCTGGATCAAGGACAGCTCGACCGACGCCGACTACGTCGAGGGTTCCGCCGCTCGCTGAGCGGGCACGACTTCGGGGGCACAGGGGGAGGGGGCCGGTCCGGCAACGGGCCGGCCCTCGTCGTCTCCCCAAACAATGGAGCGGTGCACCGAATCCCGTTCGGGCTCAGCGGAAGTCGTTCGCCAATTGGGGCAGCAGCCAGTGCCAGAACATCGAGACGCCGGCCTCGGTGAAGTGCACGCCGTCCTCGCGGACCTGCTGGCCGTTCTTGACGTTGTCGGACGTCCCGTTCGGGCACACCCAGCTCGCGTAGTCGACGACCTGCACCCGGTCGCGGTGCTTTGCCGCCCAGGTCGTCAGGATCGTGTTCAGCACCTTCGCGCGGGCCGGGTCGTTGCGGGTCGGCGCGAGGTCGTGCCCCTCGACCACGGTCTTGGGGGCGTCGTAGCAGGGCACGTTCGGGATGACGACCTTCGCGGTCTTGCCGAGCGCCGCCAGACCCTGGTCGAGCCGCCCGGCGAAGTACGTCGCGTACGCGGGGGAGTCCTCGCGCACGATCTTGCCGTCGAGGTAGCGGTCGTAGACGTCCCACGGACCGAGCATCCAGACGACGACCTGCGGCTTCACCTCGGTCACGCCCTGGCTCCACTCGCCGAACTGCTGCCGGCAGTCGGTGTTCTCGCTGCTCTGCGGCTTGCCGTCGACGACCAGCCACTGTTCGGCGGTGCCGCAGCCGATGCGCACCTTGCCG
>JASLFY010000412.1 GCA_030150425.1 Yimella sp.
GTACCGGCGGATGGCGTGGTCGGTCGCGATCTTTGCGTCGATCGCGTACGTCGCGGCTTCCGGCGGCAGGTCGGCGAAGAACGCGGTGTCGAAGACGGCCACCTGCGGGGTGTTCGGGAAGACCGCGAGCGTGGCCCGAAGTCCTTGCAGCGCAGGCGGATTGTGCAGCGGAGCGAGAACGCTCACCCGCTCCACCTCGGCCAGCAGTCGGTCGTCGACCCGGGTCGGTGCGGTGAAGGTACGGCCGCCGTGGACCACCCGGTGGCCGACGGCCTGCAGGTCGATCGCGGCCAGGTCGAAGCCGGACTCGGCGCACGCCCGCTGCATCAGTCGTACGGCGGCGGCGTGGTCGTGAACCGGCTGCACCGTCTCGGTCTCCCGCTCGCCCGCGGTGTGGACGACCCGCGCCCCGTCGAGCCCGATCCGCTCCACCAGACCGCGGCAGAGCGCCTGTCCGGTCGCGGGGTCGACGAGTTGGTACTTCAACGACGACGAGCCGGCGTTGATGACGAGGACGGTCATGTGTTCGCCTGCGAATCCTGTTGTGCCTGAACGGCGGTGATCGCGATCGTGTTGATGATGTCCTCCACCAGGGCTCCCCGGGACAGGTCGTTGACCGGCTTGTTCAGACCCTGCAACACCGGCCCGATCGCGATCGCCCCGGCCGACCGCTGCACCGCCTTGTAGGTGTTGTTGCCGGTGTTCAGGTCGGGGAAGATCAGCACCGTCGCCCGGCCCGCCACCGGCGAGTCCGGCATCTTCGACGCGGCGACCGACGGCTCGACCGCGGCGTCGTACTGGATCGGGCCCTCCACCAGCAGCTCCGGCTGCTGCTGTCGTACGAGTTCGGTGGCCGCGCGCACCTTGTCGACATCGGCGCCCGCGCCGGACGTCCCGGTGGAGTACGACAACATCGCCACCCGCGGCTCGATGCCGAACTGCCGGGCCGTACGCGCCGAGGAGGTCGCGATGTCGGCCAGCTGGTCCGCCGTCGGATCGGGGTTGACCGCGCAGTCGCCGTAGACCAGCACCTCGTCGGCCAGACACATCAGGAAGACCGACGAAACCACCTTCACCCCGGGCTGCGTCTTGATGATCTCGAAGGACGGCTTGATGGTGTGGGCCGTCGTGTGGGCGGCGCCGGAGACCATGCCGTCGGCCAACCCGAGGTGGACCATCTGCGTGCCGAAGTACGACACGTCGGTGACGACCTCGCGGGCCTGCTCCAGCGTCATGCCCTTGTGCTTGCGCAGCTCGGTGTAGGTCTGCGCGAAGCGCTCGACGTGGTCGGGGTCGGTGGGGGACAGGATCGTCGCGGCCGAGACGTCGGCGCCGACGCCCGAGGCGACCGCCTGGATCTCCTTCGGGTCGCCGAGGATCGTCAGGTCCGCGACGCCGCGCCGCAGCACCGCGTCGGCGGCCTGCAGGATGCGCGGGTCGTTGCCCTCGGGCAGCACGATGTGGCGGCGGTCCGCGCGGGCCCGCTCCAACAGGCGGTGGCCGAACATCATCGGCGTCACGACCGGCGACTCGCGCAGGTCGAGGACCGCGAGCAGCTTCGCCTGGTCGACGTGGTCGGCGAAGGTGCGCAGCGAGGTCTGCACCTTGGTGCGCGAGTTGGGGCCGAGCCCGCCCCGCGCCTGCGCCAGCCGGTACGTCGTGTCGAAGGTGTCGCGTTCGGTGACGACGATCGGCAGGTCGATCCGGGCGCCGTCGATCAACCGGGTGACGGACTCCGGAGGTCGGTAGCCGCCGGTCAGCACGATCGAACTCAGCGCCGGGAAGGTGCCGGACTGGTGGGCCAGGACCAGCCCGGGCAGCACGTCGTAGCGGTCGCCGGGCGCGATCACGGTGACGTCGTCGACCAGCCGGGTCAGCACGTTCGGCATCGACATCGCCGCCACCACGAAGCCGCGCGCCTCGCGGCCCAGCCAACTCGGGTCGCCGTGGATGAGTGTGCCGTTGCAGGCCGCCACCAGGTCGGCGACGGTGGGGGAGCGCAGCAGCGGCACCTCCGGCAGGACGCCGAGCAGCGGGAGGTCGTACGCCCCCTGCACCGCGTCGTGGATCGCGTCCAGCAGCGCCGGGTCGGCGCGGTTCACGACCAGCGCCGCCGGGTGGGCGTGACGGGTCTGCAGTTCGGTCAGCGCCATGCCGACCGCCGTGCGGACCTCCTCGGCGGAGCGCCCGACCGCCGGGACGACCAGCACCACCGGCACCCCGAGATTCGCCGCGACCGTGGCGTTGAAGGCGGCCTCGCGTCCGGTCGTGATGTCGGTGAAGTCGGAGCCGAGGACCAACACGACCTCGTACGCCCCCGCCACCGCGTGGTAGCGGTCGACGATGCGGGAGAGCGCGTCGTCCTCGCCCTCGTGGGTGTCGTCGTACGCGACGCCGATCGCGCTGTCGTAGTCCTGGGAGCTGCCGGCGTGGTCGAGCAGCAGTTCGACGATCGGGTCGCGGCGTTCGCGGGTGGCGGTGACGGGGCGGAAGATGCCGACCGAGCCGGCCTGCGCGACGAGCGCCTGCAGCAGCCCGAGCGCGACGGTGGACTTTCCGGTCTGGCCTTCGGCCGAGGCGACGAGCACTCCGCGGGTCATGGCCCGAATCTATCCGCCGGTCACGTGACGTGCGGAGCGGAGTGAGGGAAGAAGTGGAGCGGGCGACGAGAATCGAACTCGCGTATTCAGCTTGGGAAGCTGATGTTCTACCATTGAACTACGCCCGCACACACGTACGAAAAGGCACGCGCTGCACGGATCATAACCGGTCGGGCGCGCTCCGTCGGAACCCGGGACCGCTACCGTTGCCCCGTGCTGCTTTCCGACCGCGACATCAAGGCCCAGATCGACGCCGGGCGGGTGAAGCTCGACCCCTACGACTCGTCGATGATCCAGCCGTCGAGCATCGACATCCGGATGGACAAGTTCTTCCGGCTGTTCGACAACCACAAGTACCCCTACATCGACCCGTCCGAGGAACAGGACGAGCTGACCCGGCTGGTCGAGGTCGACGCCGGCGACGCGTTCGTCCTGCACCCGGGCGAGTTCGTGCTCGGGTCGACGTACGAGACCGTGACCCTGCCCGACGACGTCGCGGCGCGGGTCGAGGGCAAGTCGAGCCTGGGGCGTCTCGGTCTGCTGACCCACGCCACCGCCGGCTTCGTCGACCCCGGCTTCAGCGGCCACGTCACCCTCGAGCTGTCGAACGTCGCGACTCTGCCGATCAAGCTGTGGCCGGGCATGAAGATCGGCCAGCTCTGCTTCTTCCAGCTGTCGAGCCCGGCCGAGAACCCGTACGGCAGCGCCTCGTACGGCTCTCACTACCAGGGCCAGCGCGGTCCGACCGCCAGCCGCTCCTGGCAGAACTTCGTCCGGACGGACGTCTGAGTGGAGTGGGGCCGCGAGCTCACCATGCTCGCCCGGCTGCGCAGCCGGACGGCCGAGACCGTCGAGGTCGGCCCCGGAGTCGGTAAGGCGCGGCCCCGACTCGCCCTTCCCGCCGCCGGCGGACCCGCGCCGCGCGCGGTCGCGGTCATGCTGCACGGCGGCCTCGTGGACGGACTCGACCCGCTCGGTGACGTCGACGTCTCGGCCGCCCTGGTGCAGCTGTGGACCGGGCAGTTGCGCAAGCGCGTGCCCGAGGTCGCGTTCGTACGCGTCGTCAACGCCGTCACCGGGTGGAACGACCCGATCAAGTCGCCGGTCGCCGATGCCGACTGGGCGTTGATGCGGGTGCGCCAGCTCTACCCGGACCTGCCGATCGCCCTGGTGGGTCATTCGATGGGTGGTCGCACCGCCTTCGAACTGGTCGACCGGCCCGGCGTACGCGCGATCGTGGGCCTGGCGCCCTGGCTCGCCGACGGCTACATCGAGCAGCGCTTCCTCAAGACGCCCACGCTGTTGGTGCACGGTCGCCAGGACACCGAGACCAGCCCGGAGGCGTCGCAGGACCTGGTGGAGCGGATCCGCGACGCCGGCGGCGACGCCCGCTTCGAGTCGGTGGCCGGGTGGCACTCGTTGCTGCTGCGGGCCAGTGTCTGGCAACGCGAGGTGGCTGACTTCCTGCGCGGATCGCTGGTCGGACCGTAGGTTCGTCGCGGTCTTCTTGCTGATCGCGGCGGGGTGGTTCGGGGTGTGTGCCGCCGCGATCGGACGCGGCTCGCGGTTGGGGCTTTGGGCGTGGTGCACCGCCTCCCTGCTGCTTCTCTACTGCTGCTCGACCGCGGGTTTTGGCCGCCTCGCTTCCGTCCTGTTGTTGGCGGTCGCCGTGGTGGAGGTGGTGGTGGCTGCGCTGGCACACCGGGAACTCACGGCCGTACGACTAGGCGGCCTCAGGTAGCGCGGCTCAACTGAGCGACGGTGTCGCGCAGCGAGTTCGGCAGCAGGTCTGCGCCGATGGCCGAGGCGACCGCCGGACCGGCGCCCCGGCCGCCGAGGGCGGTGGGCCAGCGGCGGGTGACGGCGTCGTACGCCCCCCGGGTGCCGAGCGCTGCGCGGCGCGTCGTCGAGATGATCACCAGGTCGGGCTCGACCTGCCGGCAGCAGGACAGCAGCGCCTCGACCGGCGTGTTGGCGCCGAGGTAACGCACGGTCCACCCGACGTGGGACAGCAGGACGCCCAGCGACAGCAGCGGGATGTCGTGCAACTCGCCGGGCGGGCAGGCCAGCACCACGATGGGTGCGCCGGGATCGCTGTTTTCTTGGCCGAACGAGCCGATGTGTCGGCGCAGCAGGTGGCTGGCGAAATGTTCCTGGGCGACCGTCACCCGCCCGCACTCCCACTCCGAGCCGAGTTCGTGCAGGAACGGCATGTAGACGTCGTAGATGGCGTCGGCCGCGCCGAGCGTACGCACCGACCGGTCCAGGGCACTGCTGAAGCGCGCCGAGTCGAGGCTGCCGGTGGAGGAGACCAGGTCGTCGACGAAGCGCCGACTGTCGGCCGGACCGCCTCCGGTCACCCGCAGGATCGCCTCCGGAACCGAGACGCCCTCCTCGCGCAACTGCGCCACCCGGCGGGCCACGACCACGTCGTGGTCGGCGTACATCCGATAGCCGCCAGGGCTCCGAACTGGGGAGAAAAGGCCGAACCGGCGCTCCCACATGCGCAACAGATCGGTCGACACGCCACTGAGTTCCGCGAGTCGACCGATGCGCATAAGGTCGTCGGTCACCGGGTAAAGGTACGGCGATCCGCAAACCTTGGACAAGGACTTTGTTCAAGGTTGTGGAATCGAGAAGGTGGAACCCCGAGCAAGGAGAAAACAATGCCTTCCGTACGTCGCACGGTCACCACCAGCGCTCCGGTCGACCGTGTCTTCGCCTACCTCGCCGACTTCTCGAATTCCACCGAGTGGGACTCGGGCACCCAGCGCTGCGAACGGACCAGCGGCGACGGCGGCCCCGGCACCGTTTACCGCAACGTCAGCAAGTTCCTCGGCCGCGAGGTGACGCTGGACTACACGGTGGAACGGGTCGAGCAGCCGGTGTTCAAGATCGTCGGCCGCGCCGACGGCACCACCAGCGTCGACACCATCACGGTCGAGGCGAAGGACGGCCGCACCAGCGTCGACTACCTCGCCGAGTTCACCTTCAGCGGTCCGGCCCGGTTCCTCGGCGTGGTGATGAAGCCGGCGCTGAACCACCTCGCGAACGAGACCGAGAAGACACTGTCGGCAGCACTGGAGCGCCTGTGAAGCGATACGCGGTGGTCGGCAGCGGCGTCTCGGGACTGGTCGCCGCCTACGTCCTGTCGCGCGACGCCGAGGTCACGCTGTACGAGGCGGACGACCGCCTCGGCGGCCACGCCGACACCCACGAGGTGCGGATCGGGGATCGTACGGTCCCGGTCGACACCGGCTTCATCGTGCACAACGACCGCACCTACCCCACGCTGCTGCGCCTGTTCGCCGAGCTGGGCATCCGCACTCAGCAGACCGACATGAGCATGTCGGTGCGGTGCGACGCCGACGGCATCGAGTACGCCGGTGGTCGCGGCGCGAGCGGGCTGCTGCCCAGCGCGCGGGTGGTCGGTCGGCCGCGTTACTTACGGATGCTGACCGAGGTCACCCGCTTCCACCGCGCCGCGCGGGCCCTGCTCGCCGGCGACGACGACCTCGACCTGGCCGACTTCCTGGACCGGGAGGGATTCGGCGCCGACTTCCGCCGCTGGTTCATGACACCGCTGGTCTCGGCCGTCTGGTCGTGCGATCCGGCGGACGCCGGCCGCTACCCGGCACGACACCTGTTCACCTTCCTCGACCACCACGGCATGCTCGGCGTCCTCGGATCGCCGGCCTGGCGGACGGTAACCGGCGGTTCACGCACGTACGTCGACGCAGTCGCCCGCCGGCTCACCGATGTGCGCACCGGCTGCCCGGTGGAGTCGGTTCGCGAGACGGTCGACGGGGTGCGGGTGTGCGCCGGCGGGCGGGAGGAGGCGTACGACGCGGTCGTCGTGGCGACGCACGCGCCGCAGGCGCTGGAGTTGCTGGCCGAACCGACTGCGGACCAGCGCCGGGTGCTGGGCGCGATCGGCTACTCCCGCAACCGCGCCACGCTGCACTCCGACGCGTCGCTGCTGCCGCGTGCGCCGCGGGCGCGCGCCTCCTGGAACTACCTGGTGCCCGACCGAGAGCGCGCCGAGGTGGTCGTCACCTACGACCTGGGGCGGCTGCAGCGGCTGACCGCGGCCGGCGACACCCCGCTGCTGCTCACCCTGGGCGGTGAGGACCTCATCGATCCGGCGAGCGTGCTGGAGACGATGGAGTACGAGCACCCGCTGTTCACCCGGGAGGCAGTCGCGGCGCAACGGGAGGTCGACGCCATCGGAACCGACCGGATCGCGTTCGCCGGTGCCTGGGCGGGCTGGGGCTTCCACGAGGACGGTGCGCTGTCCGGGCTGCGCGCCGCGCAGCAGCTGGGTGGTTCGTGGCCGGAGCCCGCTACCGAGACGACCGTCGCGCAGACCCTGCCGCGGATCTACCGCACCACGGTCACCCACGCCCGACAGGCGCCCCTCGAACACCGTTTCAGCCACACCTCCTCGACCTGGCTGGTCGACCTCGACCACCTGCCGGACCACGGCGCGCTGGCCCGGTTCGAGGCCCGCGACCACATCGGCGACCCGGACCGATCGATCCGGGAGAACGTCGAAAACTTCCTGCGCGGCCACGGCATCGAACTGTCCGGCGGACGGATCGAGATGCTGACGATGCCCCGGGTGGCCGGCTTCTGTTTCAACCCGATCAGCGTGCACTGGTGTCACGACGCCGACGACGCCTTGGCGGCGGTCGTGGTCGAGGTGCACAACACGTACGGCGACCGGCACGCCTATCTGGTGCACCCGGACGCGGCGGGCGTGGACCACGTCGACAAGGAGATGTACGTGTCACCGTTCAACGACGTGTCCGGCCGCTACCGGGTGCAGGTTCCCGAGCCGGGGGAGAATCTGCGGCTGTCGGTCACCCTGGAGCGCCCCGGCGAGCCGCCGTTCGTGGCGTCCGTGGTCGGCACGGCGGTCCCGGCCACCGCGGCCGAGGTCACGCGGCACGCCTGGCGCCGGCCCGTCGAGCCACTGGTCACCGCGGCCCGCATCCGTCGGCAGGGAATCGGACTGTGGGGCAAGGGACTTGCCGTCCAGCCGCGCTGCCCACACGCCACGCAGCAGCACGCCGACGTCGATCTCGAACGGTGGCCCGATCTGGCGCCCCCACCCGGCGGGCTGCGTACGTCGGTGTCCGCCAGGGTTGCTCGCGCGCTGTTGCGCAGTGCCTGCGAGCGGTACGGCATCACGCTGCTGACATCGGACAGCGGCGGGCACCTGCTCTCCTCGAACACCCTGCTGCTGCGACGCCCGGACGACTTCTACGCCCGAGTCGGCCGCGACGGGCTCATCGGGTTCGGCGAGGCCTGGATGGCCGGCGACTGGGACGCTCCGGACCCGGCCGAGGTGCTCACCCGGTTGGCCGGTGGGATGGCCTCGCTGGTGCCCAAGCCGATGCAGCTGCTGCGGTCGGCGTACGTCGCCCGGATGCCGCGCACCGAACGGAACACACTGGCCGGCAGCCGCTCGAACATCGCCCGCCACTACGACCTGTCCAACGAGTTGTTCGCCCAGTTCCTGGACGATTCGATGAGCTACTCCAGCGCGCTGTTCGAGCGCCCAACCGGCGATCTGCACTGGGCCGATCTGGAGCGGGCGCAGCGGGCCAAGAACGAGCGGCTGCTCGACCGGCTCGGGGTGCGCTCCGGCACTCGCCTGCTCGAGATCGGTTCCGGTTGGGGCGGATTGGCGATCCAGGCCGCGCAGCGCGGGGCCGACGTACGGTCGATCACGCTGTCCCGGGAGCAGCAGGAACTCGCGACCGAGCGCATCGAACGGGCCGGGGTGAGCGACCGCGCACAGATCGAGTTGCGCGACTACCGCGAACTGGCCGGCTGCTACGACGCAGTGGTCTCCGTCGAGATGATCGAGGCGGTCGGCGGAGAGAACCTGCCGCGCTACTTCGGAGTGATCGACGAGGTGCTCGCGCCCGGTGGCCGGGCCGCGATCCAGGCGATCACGATGGACGACGCGCGGATGCGGGCGACTGCCTCGACGTACACCTGGGTGCACAAGTACATCTTCCCGGGCGGACAGATCCCCTCGGTCGAGGCGATCGAACGCTCGCTCACCGGCACCGACCTGGCGCTCGTGGAGGACTTCCGGATGGGTGACCACTACGCCCAGACCCTGCGCTTGTGGGAGGAGCGCTTCCTGGCCGCCGACGACGCGGTGGCCGCGCTCGGCTTCGACGAGACCTTCCGGCGGATGTGGCGGTTCTACCTCGCCTACAGCCGGGCGGGATTCGCCTCGGGCTATCTGGACGTGCGACAACTGTTGCTGCACAAGGGGGCCGGACGATGATCGGAAAGGTCGTCGACCGCGCGCTGGACGAACTCGTCATCGGCTTCGCCGCCCCGGGACTGTCGGCGCGTCGCCACCTACCGGACTGGCCCGCCGACCCCGCGCCGGACGCCTTGGCCGGTCGGCGCGTCGTCGTGACCGGCGCGTCGTCCGGCATCGGGGAGAGCGCCGCGGCGACGCTGGCCGCGCTCGGCGCCGACGTCGAACTGGTGGTGCGCAACCCGGACAAGGCGCGGCCGATCGCCGAGCGGATCGACCGCGACTGCGGCCGGTCCGCCACCCGGATCCGGCGGTGCGACATGGCCGACCCGGAGCAGGCGCGTGCCTGCGGGCGAGCGATCGCCGCCGACGGTCCGGTGCACGCGATCGTGCACAACGCCGGGGTCATGCCGCCGAAGCGCACCGACGCGCCGGACGGCCACGAGCTGTCGATGGCAGTGCACGTGCTGGGCCCGATCCGGTTCACCGACGAGGTCGCGCCCGCGCTCGACGCGGATTCCCGGATCGTGTTCGTCACCTCCGGCGGCATGTTCACCCAGGCTCTGCCGGTCGACGATCCGGACTACCGGCAGAGCGACTACGCCGGCGCCACCGCGTACGCCCGCAGCAAACGTACGCAGGTCGAACTGCTGCCGTGGTTGGACCGACGGTGGGGCGAGAGCGCGGTGTATGCGATGCACCCGGGATGGGTCGACACCCCCGGCTTGGTGGATTCGTTGCCGGGGTTCCGGCGGCTCACCAAACCGGTGCTGCGCGATCCCGAGCAGGGCGCCGACACGATCGTTTGGTTGGTGGCAACCGATCCGCGTCCACCGGGCGCGACGCTCTGGCACGACCGGCGGGTCCGGGACACCCACCGCCTGAAGCGGACCCGACCGACGGCAGCGCAGATCGAGCAGATGAGTCGGTGGGTCGATGATGCAGTGCGCTGAAATCGCACCAATCCCCACCCCTTCGGAGGAGATCATGGATATTCCACGGCCCGTTGGGGCGACGTTGTCGGTGGCACGGTCTACGGTCGAGACATGATCCGCTTCGAGCAGGTGGTGAAGGCGTACGGCGACACGATCGCCGTCGATCACCTCGACTTGGAAGTCCCCACCGGTCAGATCACCGCGCTGGTCGGTCCGTCCGGTTGCGGCAAGACCACCTCACTGCGGATGGTCAACCGGATGATCGAGCCGACCGGCGGTCGGATCACGATCGACGGCGACGACGTGACGAAGGTGCCGGCCGCCCAGCTGCGGCGCGGCATCGGTTACGTCATCCAGCACGGCGGTCTGTTCCCCCACCGCAGCGTGCTCGACAACATCGGCACCGTCCCCTCGCTGCTCGGGTGGGACAAGAAGAAGATCCGCGAGCGCAGCCTCGAGGTGCTCGAGCTGGTCGGGCTGCCGCGTGACTACGCCGACCGATACCCCTCGCAGCTGTCCGGCGGACAGCAGCAGCGCGTGGGTGTGGCCCGCGCGCTGGCGGCCGACCCGCCGGTGATGCTGATGGACGAACCGTTCAGCGCGGTCGACCCGTTGGTCCGCGACCAGTTGCAGGACGAGTTCCTGCGGTTGCAGGCCGAGATCGGCAAGACGATCGTGTTCGTCACCCATGACATCGACGAGGCATTCCTGCTCGGCGACCAGGTCATCATCCTCGAGAAGGGCGCGAAGATCGCCCAGCGGGGTACCCCGGAGGA
>JASLFY010000027.1 GCA_030150425.1 Yimella sp.
GAAGGAGGCGGACGACGGACGGCACTCGCCGGCGCGCTCGTCCAACCGGCCCGCCGCCTCGACCAGCGCCGAGTCCGGCGCGTCGATCAGCCCGAGCTGGTGGGCGCCCTGCAGCACCGGGGTGAGCAACGACCACAACGCCGTACGCGTCGACAGCCGGCCGCGGCCGACCGGCACGTGGACCCCGCGGGCCTGCCGGCACACGTCGGCGAGCGGCGAGTCGTCGGCGCCGACGGTCAACAGGGAGCACCCGCGCCGAGCCGCCTCCGTCGCAATCGCCAGCGGGCCGGGCGCCCGCCCGGACAGCGACACGGCGACCACGAGGTCGAGCGGGCCGACCCACCCGGGCAGCGGGGTGTTGCGGCGTACGGTCACCGGCACCGGCGAGCCCGGTTCGGCCAGCAGTGCCAGCACCTCCGCGACGACCGCGCCGCTGCCGAGCGCCGCGACGAGCACGGCCCGGGGCCGTTCGCCGTACGCGACACCGGTGATGCCGGCCTCGCCGGCGAGGGTCATCGCCTCGCGCAGCTGTGCCCCGCTCGAGGCCAGGGCGCGCAGCGTGTCCCGACTGTCGCGTCGGGCGAGCTCGTCGGGATCGTCGACCCAGGACTCCTCGAGCTCGGGCATGGGCTCAGGCCTGGAATACGCGCGCCTCGTCGGCGAGCAGCACCGGGATGCCGTCGTCGATCCGGTAGCCGCGGCGCTGCCCGGGCTGTTCGCAGTCGCCGGAGCACTGCAGCTCCGCGCCACCGTCCGGGGCGGTGCCGTCGACCAGTTCCTGGCGGCAGACCGGGCAGCGCAGGATCTCGCGCAACCAGCCGTCGATCGGGGTTCGCTGATCGATCATCGGGTTTCTCCTCCGGTTTGTCGGATGGCCCCGAGCGCGGCGTCGCGCACCCGGGTCATGGTCGCCTCGTCGGCGGCCTCCACGTTGAGCCGCAACAGCGGCTCGGTGTTGCTCGGGCGTACGTTCGCCCACCACATCGGCTCCGCCTGGTGGGTGATGGTCAGGCCGTCCAGGCGGTCCAGTTCGACGTCGCCCTGTTGCTGCGCCCAGGCCAGCACCCGCTCGGTGGCGGCGGCCTGGTCGTCGACCGGCGAGTTGATCTCGCCCGAGGCCGGGTAGCGGTCGAACTCGGCCATCAGCTGCGACAGCGGGGCGTCCTGCTCCCCCAGCGCGGCCAGCACGTGCAGGGCGGCCAGCATGCCGGTGTCGGCGAACCAGAAGTCGCGGAAGTAGTAGTGCGCGGAGTGTTCGCCGCCGAAGACCGCGTCGTGCTCGGCCATCTGCGCCTTGATGTAGGAGTGGCCGACCCGCGTACGGACGATGCGCGCCCCGGTCGCGCCGACGATCTCCGGGACCGCGCGCGAGGAGATGACGTTGTGGACGACCGCGACGTCGGCCGGATCCGCTCCGGCGGCAACGGCCTTCGCGACCTCGCGGGTGCCGACCAGCGCGGTCACCGCGGACGGGCTGACCGGCGCACCCTGCTCGTCGACGACGAAGCAGCGGTCGGCGTCGCCGTCGAACGCCAGGCCGATGTCGGCGCCGTGGGCGACGACCGCCGCCTGCAGATCGCGCAGGTTCTCCGGCTCCAGCGGGTTGGCCTCGTGGTTGGGGAAGGTGCCGTCGAGCTCGAAGTAGAGCGGCACGATCTCCAGCGGGAGTTCGGGCAGCCCCGCGCCGGTGCCGAGCACCGCCGGAACGGTGTGGCCGGCCATCCCGTTGCCCGCGTCGACGACGACCTTCAGCGGCCGACCACCGGACAGGTCGACCAGCCCGCGCAGGAAGCCTGCGTAGTCGGCGAGCACGTCGCGCTCGGTGATCGTTCCGGCCGTGGCGGCGCCGGTGAGCTGGTGGGCCGCGCCGCGATCCAGGGTCCACTGGGCCAGGTCACGCACCTCGGCGAGGCCGGAGTCCTGGCCGACCGGTCGGGCGCCCGCGCGGCACAACTTGATGCCGTTGTACTGGGCCGGGTTGTGGCTGGCGGTGAACATCGCGCCGGGCACGCCGAGCGCACCGGAGGCGTAGTAGAGACCGTCGGTCGAGCAGAGGCCGATCAGCGTGACGTCGAGGCCGTGCTCGGCAGCGCCCTCGGCGAACGCGCGCGACAACTCCGGCGAGCTCGGCCGCATGTCGTGGCCGATCACGATCGACGTCGCCCCCTCGGGCAGCGCGATCACCTGGGCGAACGCCGCCCCGATCGCGGTGGCGACCTGGGCGTTCAACTGCTGCGGCACCAGGCCTCGTACGTCGTAGGCCTTGACGAAGTCGGACAGACGGATCGCGCTCACAGGGGAAGCGTAATCGGGTCAGCGGGCGCGGACGACGCGCAGGCGGACCGGGGCGGGCTCGCCCTCCTCCACCGCCGGCGCCGGAGCGGGTCGACCGGCGGCACGCACCGCGTCGGCCAGCGCGAGCAGATCGTCCTGGGTGGGCTGCGGCTCGCTGTAGTCGATCGGCAGCTTCACGATGTCCCAGCCGCGCGGGGCCGTCAGGCGCGACGCGTGGTTGGCGCACAGGTCGTACGCGTGCGGTTCGGCGTACGTCGCCAACGGGCCCACGACGACGGTCTGGTCGGCGTGCACGTAGGTGAGAGTCGCCACCGCCGCCTGACCACAGCCGGCCCTACAACATTGACGCTTCAGCACGAGCACACCTTTCTCACGCAGCGAACTGTATGTGTCGCAGGTCGGTTCGTCGGGGAGCCACACCGTACGCCGGTGTCGACGGACCTCGAACGGGCCGCCCCGTAGGGTGGAGCGCATGGGCAACGACCGACATGGCCGCGGACTGCGCGGACCGCTCGCGTGGCCCCGCGTGCCCGCGATGCGCACCCGTGGTCAGCGGTTCGACGAGGTCGTGCTCGACACCTTCGAGCGACTCTGTGAGCGCCCCAAGCTGCGCACCGTCGCGGTCGAACTCGCCGTCGAGGACGTCCCGCCGAGCGACCCGGCGCCGTGGGAGGACCAGATCGCGCTGGCCCGCGCCTTCCCCGCGCAGCAGTCCCTGCCAGCGCGGATCGTGGTCTACCGCCGCCCGATCGAGACCCGCGCTCGCGGCGAGCAGGACCTCGCCGAACTGGTCCACGTTGTCCTGACCGAGAACCTCGCCGGTCTGATCGGGGTCAACCCCGACGACCTGACCGACGACTGAGCCCAGCCGGAACCGACAGAAGGACGAGCTCGTGTCCGACGCCACCCTCCCGCCCCCGCTGCCCGACGGACTGCCGACCCTGGGCCGGTTGCCGGTGCTCGTCACCGGCGGCACCGGCACCCTCGGCCGCGAGGTCGTCGCGGAGCTGGTCCGCTCGCAGATCCCCGTACGCCTGCTCAGCCGCAGCGCCGGACCGGCCGACTCCGGCGTGACCCGGGTCGTCGGCGACCTGCGGACCGGCGACGGACTGGCCGAGGCGCTGGACGGCGTCCAGGCCGTCATCCACTGCGCGACCGACGGCCGTCACCCGGAGGAGGTCGACGTCGACGGGACCCGCCGGCTCACCCTCGCGCTGCTGGAGAAGGACGACGCCGATGCGGCGCGGTTGGTCCACGTCTCGATCGTCGGCTGTTGGGACAACCCGCTGCCGTACTACCGCGCGAAGGCTCGCGCGGAGACCGTCGTGGTGGAGTCCGGGGTGCCGCACACCATCGTGCGCGCCACCCAGTTCCACTCGCTCGTCGAGTCGTTGTGCGCCCCGCGCGCCGGCTTCGGGTTGTCGGCCAAGCAGTTGCGGTTCGCGCCGGTCGACCCCGCGTGGGTCGCCAAGACCCTGGTCGACGTCGCCCTCGCCGACACCGTCACGCCGGGCCCGCTGGAACTGGCCGGACCCGAGGTGCTGACCGCCACCGACATCGCGCGTCTCACCGCGCACGTCCGCGGCGCGAAGCTGCGCCGCACCTTCGAACTGCCGGCGGTCGGCGGTGTGCTGAAGGCGTTCTCCCGCGGGTCGAACCTGCCGGGGCCGAGCGCACGACGGGGCGGTTCGACGTACGCGCAGTGGCTGGCGGCGAACGCCGACTGAGCAGGTTCGTCAGTCGACGTCGGCGGTGACGTCGCGCACCGACGCGGCGGTCTGGACCGGCTGCACCGGCAGCACCTCGAGCAGGTCGGCCCGGGACTTGGCGTCCGAGCCGGAGGTTCCGCGCAGGACGACGCCTGCGTTGACCGGACCACCCGACCGCGATCGGATCCACACCGCGTTCGCGTCGGTGACGTCGAGCTCCACCGGCCGGTCGGCCGGCACCCGCACCTGCTGCCGCCGATCGCCGACGACCACCGTCAGCTGCTGGGTGCGGTCGTTCGGCGCGATCATCAGCGTGGCGTGGACGCCGGACGGCAGGTTCGGCAACGCCAGCCCGCCCAGATCGGCGATCGGATCACTGGCCGTCGCCCAGGCGAGATCGGTGGTGCCGGTCGTGCCGGTCACCGCGAGGCCGGCCGCGACGACCGGAACGTCGGCGGTCACCCGCACCGAGTACGTCCCCCGCGGCGCGCCGGTCAACGGCACGGCGGTCGCGCTGCCGGCGGTGACATCGCGCACCTCGTCGGCGACGACGTTGCCGCTCGTGTCGAACGCCTGCACGCGTACGGTCGCGTCGTCGTGACCGGGCACCGCAACCCGTACGTCGGGGTTGCCCGCCGCGACGACCGGAACGTCGGCGGTCACCCGCACCGAGTACGTCCCCCGC
>JASLFY010000028.1 GCA_030150425.1 Yimella sp.
GGGCGGCGCCGTAGCCCAGGACCGTCGATCCGATGATGACGATCCCGCCCATCTGCGGGGTGCCCTTCTTGGTGTGGTGACTGGTCGGGCCGTCGTCGCGCACGAACTGTCCCCAGCCGCGGCGGCGCGCGACCGCGATGAACCAACGGGTTCCGAACAGGGAGAGCAGGACAGCGACGAGGGTTCCGAGGGGAATCAGTCTCACTGGCCCCATCCTTCCAGGCCGGTCGGTCGGACGTTGATGGGGAGATCTCCCCATCGGCGCCCCGCCCGGATTCGCGCGGGCTGTCGACATTTGCGCGCTCCACAACCCGCGCGGATGTCGGTAACCCGCGCAGATTCCTCTCAGCCCCAGGTGGCGCGCGCCCCCGCGTCGGCCGCCCGGACCAGCACCGCCACGACGCCGGCCGAGACCAGCACGGTGACCACCGGCACCGCGATGCTCAGCCAACGGGGCGTCAGCGACGACCGCCGGCGCCACCACCAGTTGCCCAGCGCGACGACGGTCAGCGCGATCGCCCAGGGCAGGATCTGGTCGGCCAGTTCCTCGTGGTGGCGCACCGCGGGCAACGCGGCGAGTCCGCGCTGGGTCGCGAGCGCCTTGCCCGCCGCCGTGGTGACCGGCACCAGAACGGTCGCGAACGCCGACAACACGGTGGGCATGATTCCCAGCCGCGCTCGCGCCGCCGGCCACAGCGCGTGCAGGATGGTGAGCAGGGCCGCCAACGGCAACAGCACGACGACGGCATGGACCAACAGCGGGTGGGCCGGGAGCCCGTTCACTTCGTACGCGGTGTGCATGTCGGTGACACGGCCTGCAGCCCGATCCGGTTCGAACCTTTTTCGGACGTCTGTCGTGTCAGGGGCGGAGGTGGTGATGGTCACCGACACCGAGGTGCTCGACCAACTGCATCGCGACCACGCGCAGGCGCTGTGGGCGTACGTCGTCCGGCTCACCGGCGACCGGGCGTTCGCCCAGGACGTGGTGCAGGAGACGATGCTGCGCGCCTGGCGCCAGGGCATCACCGACCGCTCCGACACGAACGCGTCGTCCGCACGGGCGTGGCTGTTCACGGTCGCCCGGCGGTTGGTGATCGACGAGTCGCGCTCCGCGCACCACCGTCGTGAGGTCGTCGCCGACAGCCTGCCCGAGACGCAGGCGGCCGACCGGGTCGACGCGGTGTTCGACGAGGCGCTCATCGTCGACGCGCTGAGCACGCTCAGCTCGGCACACCGCGAGGTGGTGGTGCGGGCGTACTACGGCCGGGCCACCGTCGCCGAGATCGCCGCGGATCTCGGAGTCCCGCCGGGCACGGTGAAGTCGCGGATGCACTACGGGATGCACGCGCTGCGGTTGGCGCTGCAGGAGAGGGGCGTCACCCGATGAACCACGACGACTTCGCGCAGTGGGACGCGGCGTACGTGCTCGGCGCGCTGTCCAGCAGCGACCGGGCGGCGTACGAGGACCACCTCGCGACCTGTCCCGAGTGCGCCGTGGCGGTCCGCGACCTGGCCGGGATCCCCGGGCTGCTGGGCAAGGTGTCGGCGGAGGACCTCGAGGAGCCCGTGCCGCCGCCGGTCGACCTGTTGTCCGGGACCCGCGCTGCCGCCGGACGCGAGCGCTCGCGGCGCCGCTGGCGTACGGCGTTGGTCGCCGCTGCGGCTGCCGTGGTGCTGGTCGGCGGCGGAATCGCCTGGTCGCGGCAGCAGAGCGCGCCCGCCGGGGTCACCGTCGCGATGAGCCCGGCCCGGACCAACCCGTTGACCGCGTCGCTACGACTGACCGACAAGGCGTGGGGCACGCAGGTCGCGATGACCTGCAGCTACCGCTCCGGTGGTTGGACCGGCCGAGCCGTCTACTCGTTGTACGTGGTCGACGCCGCCGGCCGGGCGACGTCGATCTCGACCTGGTCGGCCGGGCCCGGCACCACCTCACGCCTCACCGCTGCGACCGCGGTGCCGCGGGCCGACATCCGTGCGCTGCAGGTGCGTGGACCGGACGGGTCGGTGCTGCTGACCGCTGCGCCGCGTTGATTCTTCGGACGGTGCGCACCTTGTGCGACTGAGCGCACCGTGGACGCTGCGCGCGGTTGCGTACGGTGCGCGCCGCGCCTCCCCGGCCGGCGTCGCCGCCTCAGCCCTGCGACTTCACCCAGGCCTTCTCGGCGCGGGCCGCACTGCCCGGGATCAGCTGGAACAGCACCTTCGGCACCGCGCCGACGAAACCGTACGTGCGGCCGTCCTTGGTCACGGTGTACTTCGGGTTCGCCGCGGGCGCCTTCTGCGCGCCACCGACGGAGACGGCAAAGGCGCACTTCCCGTCGAAGGCGAGGGGTTCGTCGTTCATCGCACTGCTCGATCCTGTCGGTGATCCGGTCGTTCCCCAGTATCCGCGTCCGGCTGGGGTCGGCCGGGAAACAGCCGGGAAAGCCGGCCGAAGAAGTTTCCGCGCACCTGTCGTATCGGCGCCACCCCGTTCGTGGAGTAGGTGACGATGAACCCGTACGAGAGGAGCAAGACCATGCCGCAGTACCTGATCGCTTTCAACGACGAGTGGGTGCCGGACCACACCGGCGACGAACTGCGCGCCAAGAGCGCGGCGTCGCAGAAGGTGTTGGACGAGCTGAAGGAACAGGGCGCGTTCGTGTTCGCCGACGGCGGCATCGACGCGAACACCGCGATCTGCAGCGTCGAACTGAAGGACGGTGAGCCGGTCTTCAGTGACGGCCCGTTCGCGGAGACCAAGGAACATCTGGGCGGTTTCACGGTGATCAAGGTCGCCGACGACGACGCCGCCCGCTACTGGGCCGGGCGCATCGCAGCCGCGCTGGACTGGCCGCAGGAGGTCCACCGGTTCCCGTCCGGCGCGGCCGAGGCCATCGATCTGCACGCCACCGACGGCGCGCAGCGGAAGGGTGAATGACATGGCTCGTTACATGCTGTCCGTGTTCGGTGCCGCCGAGCGGAACCAGTACGGCGACTACCCGGACAAGGAGGCGATGCTGCAGGCGTTCGCCGACACCGGGAAGTTCAACGAGAAGCTCGAGCGCGAGGGCCACTTCGTCTTCGCCGACGGTCTCGCCGAGGCGACCACCGCGACGACGGTCGATGGCCAGGGTGACACGCCGGTCTACACGGACGGCCCCTACCTGGAGACCAAGGAGTACCTCGGCGGCTTCTGGGTGATCGAGGCGGCCGACCTCGACGAGGCGCTCGCGCTGGCGGCGGAGGGCTCCAAGGCCTGCCGCGGCAAGGTCGAGGTACGGCCGTTCCAGACGGCGGAGTCGTTCGAGGCACTGCTCGACTCGTGACAGACCCGATCGCCGCAGCGATCACCCGGGCCCACCACGACGAGTGGGCGCGGGTGGTCGCCGGGCTCGCCCGCCGGTTCGGCGATCTCGACCTGGCCGAGGACTGCGCGGCGGAGGCGTACGCGGCGGCGATCGAACGCTGGCCGCGCGACGGAGTGCCACCCAACCCGGGCGGCTGGCTCACCACCACCGCGACCCGGCGGGCGATCGACCGGATCCGGCGCGAATCGCGACGCGACGACAAGGAACAGGCGGCACTGCGCATGGTCGACGACTCCCCTGCCGAGCCGGTCGGCGCGGTCGAGGACGACCGGCTGCGGCTCATCTTCACCTGCTGTCACCCCGCGCTGGCCCCGGAGGCCCGCGTGGCGCTGACCCTGCGACTGATCGCCGGGCTGACCGTGGCTGAGATCGCGCGCGCCTTCCTGGTGCCGGAAACGACCATGGCGCAACGGATCACGCGCGCGAAGGCGAAGATCAAGGCGGCGCACATCCCCTACCGTGTGCCCGCCGAGGCCGACATCGCCGAGCGCCTTGGCGCGGTCCTCGCGGTGGTCTACCTCGTGTTCAACGAGGGCTATCTGGCGGGCGCGGGCGACGACCCGATCCGTACGGAGTTGACCGACGAGGCGATCCAGCTCGGACGGCTGCTGCGCACCCTGCGCCCGGACGACGGCGAGGTCGCCGGCCTGCTGGCCCTGATGCTGCTCACCGACGCGCGGCGCGCTGCGCGCGTGTCCCGTACGGGAGAGCTGGTCACCCTCGACGAGCAGGATCGCGGGTCGTGGGACCAGACCCTGATCCGCGAGGGCCACAACCTGGTCCGGGAACGGATCGCCACCCTGGTCCCGCCGGGCCGGTTCCAACTGCTGGCCGCGATCAACGCGGTCCACACGGCCGCGCCCAACCCGCGCGACACCGACTGGGCCCAGATCGTCACGTCGTACGACCGGCTGGCCCGCCTCGACCCGTCCCCCATCGTCCGGCTGAATAGGGCCGTGGCGATCGCCGAACTCGACGGCCCGCAGGTCGGACTGGCCGAGATCGACCGGCTCGCAACCGAACTGGACGGCTACCACGCTTTCCACGCCGCCCGTGCCGACCTGCTGCGGCGGGCCGGACGCAGTGCGGACGCCCGGGCCGCGTACGACCGCGCCATCGAGTTGGCCGGTAACCCGGCCGAGCGGGCGTACCTGGGTCGGCGGCGCGATCAGCTGGTCGGGTGATCCAACGCTCGCAGGTAATCGGCGGTGATCCGGCGCTGCACCCTGCCGGCGATTCCGGCTGCCACGAAGCCGACGACGGAGCTCGGTCGGGACGTCGCCGCCACCGTCAGACCGACCGAGCCGTCCGGTCCGCGACGAACGACGAACTGCTCGATGCCCACCTCGGGGTGGCCGCGAAGGGTTGCGTACGTGAATCCCTTCCGATCGGCCTCGTCAACCACTTCGATCACCCGGCAGTGCGCACGGATGGGGACCGGGCCGACCCGCGTACGCAGCCGCACCACCGAGCCCGGCCGCAATGACAGATCCGACACCAGTGGTCGCAGCCCGGCGCGGTCCTGTACCCGCCAGTGGAACAGTTCCCGACCCACCGCCTCGAAATCCCTGCGCTGCAGGGTGGTCGACTCGGTGAACGTGGTCCATCCGGGCGTCCGGTCACCGATGCGAATCTCGAGCGGACAGGTGGGGGCGGCGGCCTCGAGGCGCGTGCGAAGGCGCTCCGGCATCAGTTCCACGGTCACAGCACCGATCCTTCCAGCTGGCCGCCGCCGAATAGGTGAAACGGTGGTGCAGCCCCTAGGCTTGGCGGGCAGCGGTCCGTCCAGTCTTGCCCCGGGCCGCATGGCGATGTGAAGCGGTTCGACCCTTCATGCGTCGCCCGACATTCGAACCTGACGAAGCGGTTCGTGCCTCGGGCGCGCCCGGCGAGACGCCCCGCCAGACTCCTAGGAATTTCCTTGTCCTCGAACAGTTTTGAAGCCATCGGTGTGCCCTCGGCCCTGACCCGCGTCTTGGCCGACCGCGGCATCACCGACCCGACGCCGATCCAGGCCGTCACGCTGCCCGACTCTCTGTCGGGCCGTGACGTGCTCGGCCGTGGGCGCACCGGCTCCGGCAAGACGTACGCCTTCCTGCTGCCGGTCGTCGCCCGCCTGCAGGCGTCGTCGACCCGCCGCGCCCCGAAGCGCCCCCGCGCGCTGATCCTCGCCCCGACCCGCGAGCTCGCCGGTCAGATCGGAGAGTCGCTCAAGCCGTTGGCCGAGGTCGCCGGCCTGCGATTCCACACCGTGTTCGGCGGTGTCGGCCAGAACCCGCAGGCCCAGGCGCTCGCCCGTGGCCTCGACGTTCTCGTCGCCTGCCCGGGCCGCCTGGAAGACCTTGTCTCCCAGGGACTTTGCGACCTCGGCGCGGTCGAGGTGACGGTGCTCGACGAGGCCGACCACATGGCCGACCTCGGCTTCCTGCCGGTCGTGAAGCGGATCCTGGACCGCACCCCGAAGGACGGCCAGCGGCTGCTGTTCTCCGCCACCCTCGACCGCGGCATCGACGTGCTGGTCAAGCGCTACCTGCACGACCCGGTCACCCACCACGCCGACAGCGCCCAGTCGCCGGTGTCGTCGATGGACCACCACGTGCTGCACGTCGCCAAGGACGACCGCCTGCCGGTGCTGGTGGACCTGACCGCGGCTCCCGGTCGTACGGTCGTCTTCACCCGCACCAAGCACAGCGCCAAGAAGTTGGCGAAGCAGCTTGCCGCCCAAGGGGTTCCGGCCGTCGACCTGCACGGCAACCTGAGCCAGAACGCGCGGGTGCGCAACATGGACGCCTTCCACAGCGGCGCCGTACGCACCCTGGTGGCCACCGACATCGCCGCCCGCGGCATCCACGTCGACGACGTCAGCCTGGTCATCCACGCCGACCCGCCGGCCGAGCACAAGGCCTACCTGCACCGCTCCGGCCGTACGGCCCGCGCGGGCGCGTCGGGCACCGTCGTGACCCTGATGCTGGACGAG
>JASLFY010000135.1 GCA_030150425.1 Yimella sp.
GTCCGGCTCTACCGGCTGGTGACGCACCGGGTGGAGCTGTGCCGCCGGCTGAACACGCTGGGCTGCCGCCGGCTGCTCGGGTGGGCGGTTCGTTGCCGCCGGCGTTCGCGGCGTCCGCTGTCGGCACGACGGGCACCTGCAGCACCAGTTCGTAGTGACAGGTCGCGTTCGCATCGATCAGATCCCGTAGCGCGCGGAAGCGTTGCTGCCCCATCAACAGCTCCTGCTCCAGGGGGCTGTCGGGGTCGAAGATCTGGAGCTGTTCGTCGGTGCGGTCACCGGCTTGATGACGGCTCGTGGCGAGCTCATCGATCGCCGTGTAGAGCCGCCCGATCTCCTGCTTCGGGCCGATGATCTTCAGGATCCCCAACGTGAGATCGTCCGGGTGGTCCTCCAGGAACACCCCGGTCGACTTCCTCGCCGATTCCTTCCGCGCCTGCCGTTCGGCTTCCGGCTGCCACTGCTGCAACAACGCACGCGTCGTCCGCTGCAGCGTCCCGAACGACCACTTTCCCCAGCCGCGGGTGCCGCGGATCTGGGCTTCGATGCGGGCCGCGACTTGCGGTGAGGCCTGGAACAACTCCCGCGCGACGACCCGGCCCCGCCACGCCGCAACCTTCCCCGCCAACGCGTCCGCGTGCATCAACGGCGCCTGGGACAGGGTCATCGCGGCCGTGTCCAACCGCCCACCGGCCGACCGGGTGGACCATTCGGTCACCGGGGCGAGGTCGAATTCGGCGTTGTCGACCGACACCCCGAGCGGGTACTCCACCCGGTAACACTGACGGTGATCGGAGTCGAACTCCTCACCCATGGCGGCGTACCGGGCAAGAGCCGTCGTCTGGGCGGCGTCGAGGACCCACTTGGTTTCCTCCGATGCGCGGATCACTTCTTCGAGGTCACGCACCTGCTCCACCGCACGCGGCACACCCTTGGGCCGCCCCGCAGGACACGCACCGGCGGCGACCAGCTGCGCGGCGTGACGAATGAGCTGCCGCGCCATCGCGAGCACCTCGACCGGCGACGCCGACTTGTCCACGAATACGGCCGGAGCCGCATCAACGGCCTGGCCGGAGGGCGTTGCAGTCACATCGTCCGTGGCGCCGATTCCGGCCGTGTCGACCTCGTCGGCACCCGCCGTACGGCTGTCGCCGGAGTCACTCTTGACGGCGGAATCCTCCTGGGGCGCAACCGGATCCGGCCACAACGTGGCCTGCCCGATCGCCTGCTTCTTCCCCATGAACTGACTCTAGACGCGACCACCGACAACCTCCGTCGGCGCGAAAACGGGGTGGGGACAAATAGTCCTGGCACTGACCCCTGGGAGAACGAGAACCCCGGAATGTGGCCGCTATAGCGACCACATCGGTCTACTACGAGCGTCGATCCTCACGATCAGCCCGCGTTCGGCGCGCGGGGCCCCGCGTACCCTGACCACCGTGACCACTCCGCGCGTGATCTCAGTGAACCGGGACGAGCTGCACCGGTTCTCCAAGCAGCCCGTCGACAGCATCAGCCTGATCGAGGGGATCGGGGTGCAGGGTGATGCCCACGCCGGAACACTCGTCCAGCACCGCTCGCGGGTGCGGCGCGATCCCAACCAGCTCAACCTCCGTCAGGTCCACCTGATCCAGTCCGAGCTGTTCGCGCAGGCACGGGAACAGGGCTACGAGCTGGCGCCCGGTGACCTCGGCGAGAACGTCCTGACCGAGGGCATCGACCTGCTGGCGCTGCCGACCGACACCAGGCTCGAGCTCGGCGAGGCCGTCGTACGACTGACCGGGCTGCGCAATCCGTGCGCCCAGATCAACGACTTCCGGCCCGGTCTGTTGAAGATAGTCCTGTCGAAGGCCGACGGAACGCCGACCGACGAGCCCGCCCCCTCCACCGCGTCGCCCGAGGCGGCGACGGTGCAGGTCATCCGCAAGGCTGGTGTCATGGCCGTCGTCGAGCGTGGCGGCGAGGTCGCGTCGGGCAGTCCGATCACCGTCCACCTCCCGGCCGAACCGCACTCACCGCTGACGCCGGTCTGAGCTGATGAACCGCCTCGCCGACTCCACCAGCCCCTACCTCCTCCAGCACGCCGACAACCCGGTCGACTGGTGGCCGTGGTGCGACGAAGCCTTCGCCGAGGCGAGGGAGCGGGACGTGCCGGTGCTGCTCAGCGTCGGTTACGCCGCCTGCCACTGGTGCCACGTGATGGCCCACGAGTCGTTCGAGGACGCGGCAACGGCGGCGCTGATGAACGAGCACTTCGTCAACATCAAGGTCGACCGCGAGGAGCGGCCCGACGTCGACAGCGTCTACATGTCGGCGACCTCGGCGATGACCGGTCACGGCGGCTGGCCGATGACCTGCGTGCTCGACCACGAGGGCCTCCCGTTCTTCGCCGGCACGTACTTCCCACCGCAGCCGCACCACGGCCAGCCGTCCTTCACCCAGGTGTTGACCTTCCTGGCGGACGCCTGGACGAACCGCCGCGGCGACGTACGCAAGTCCGCCGACGCCCTGCGCGAGTTCCTGAATCGCGCTGCGGCAGAAGCGCTTCCGATCCCCAACACTGCGCTCGACGACGCGGAGTCCCTGCTCGCCCGCGAGTTCGACCACCACCACGCGGGTTTCGGTGGCGCACCGAAGTTCCCACCGTCGATGGTGCTGGAGTTCCTCCGCCTGCGGGACACGGACAACGCCAGGGAGATGCGCGCGGAGACGCTCGAGGCGATGGCCCGCGGCGGCCTGTACGACCAACTCGGCGGTGGCTTCGCGCGCTACAGCGTCGACCGCGAGTGGGTGGTGCCGCACTTCGAGAAGATGCTCTACGACAACGGTCAGTTGCTGAACACCTATGCGCGGCAGGCGGGTTCGCTCGCCGAGCGGGTCACCCGGGAGACCGCGGACTTCCTGCTGCGCGAGCTGCGCACCGAACAGGGCGCCTTCGCCAGCTCGCTCGACGCCGACTCCGACGGCGCCGAGGGCACCTTCTACGTCTGGACCCGCGCCGAGCTCGACGAGCTGTTGGGCGACGACGCCGACTGGGCCGCAGCGACATTCGCGGTCACGCCCGAGGGAACCTTCGAGCACGGCAACTCGGTCTTGCAACTGCCCGAAGACCCGGACAACCAAGAGCGCTTCGACCGCGTGCGTACGACCCTGCGCGCCGCGCGCGACCGCCGCACCCGTCCCGCCCGGGACGACAAGGTCGTCGCCGCCTGGAACGGCCTGGCGATCGACGGACTGCTCACTGCCGGATTGGCTCTCCGGGAGTCGCGATTCCTCACCGCGGCGCGGGACGCGGCCGACCACCTGCTGACCATTCACCTCGTCGACGGACGCCTTCGCCGAGTCTCCCGCGACGGGCGGGTGGGGGAGCCGCTCGGCGTTCTCGACGACCACGGCAGCCTCGCCGGCGCACTCGCGCGACTCTCGGCGGCGGTCGGCGAGCCGCGCTACCTCACGGCGGCGATCTCGTTGCTGGACACCGCGATCGAGCTGTTCGGAGCCGACGACGGCGGCTTCTTCGACACCGGCAGCGACGCCCCGGCCCTGGTCGCCCGACCGCGCGACACCAGCGACAACGCCAGCCCCTCCGGCCTCTCCGCGACGGTGAACGCGCTGCTGGACGTCGCCGCTCTCACCGCCGACGACCGCTACGCCCAGCGGGCCGACGCGGCCCTGCGTAGCGCGACCGAAGTCCTCACCCGCGCGCCGCGGTTCGCGGGTTGGGCCCTGGTCGCCGCGCAGCGGATCGCCGACGGCAACCCGTGCACCGTCGTCGCCGGACCGCAGGGAGAGGAGCGGGACCGGCTCGTGGTCGACGCCCTCCGTCGTACGGCGGGACCGGTCGTCGTCACCACCGGCGGATCCGACCTGCCGACCGCGACCGGCAAGACCCCGGTCGACGGCCGACCGGCCGCGTACGTCTGCCGCGGGTCGGTCTGCGATCCGCCGCGGACGACACCGGCGGGCTGACCCTCCCAGCGAACGTTCGGGAACGGGCCGCGCAGTCCGTACGATGGCCGCCATGGCCGCCGGTATCGCAGCACTCCTCGACGACGTCGCCGCTCTCGCCCGAGCGGCGGCCGCCTCCATCGACGACGTGGGCGCCGCGGCGACCAGGGCCAGCGTGAAGGCGACCGGTGTCGTCGTCGACGACACCGCGGTCACGCCGCGCTATGTCGAGGGCATCGACCCCAAGCGCGAGCTGCCGATCATCAAGAAGATCGCCATCGGCTCGCTGCGCAACAAGCTGCTGTTCATCCTCCCGGCGATCATGCTGCTGTCGCAGTTCCTGCCGTGGATCGTGATGCCGATCCTGATGGTCGGTGGCGCCTACCTGTCGTTCGAAGGAGCCGAGAAGCTCTGGGAGGCGATCCGCGGCGGCCACGAGGAGGAGAGCAACGCCGGCAAGTCCGAGGACGAGATCACCGCGGGCGCGATCCGCACCGACTTCATCCTCAGCAGCGAGATCATGGTCATCTCGCTCAAGGAGGTCGACCACGAGCCATTCCTGTCCCGGCTGATCATCCTGGTCATCGTCGCCCTGCTGATCACCGCGCTGGTCTACGGCGTCGTCGCGATCATCGTGAAGATGGACGACATCGGCCTCCACCTGGCGAAGAAGGAGTCGAGCCGCAAGCTCGGCAACGCGCTCGTCGCCGGCATGCCGAAGGTGCTGTCGGTCCTGTCCACCGTCGGCATCGCCGCGATGCTCTGGGTCGGCGGCCACATCCTGCTGATGGGTCTGGACGACATCGGCTGGCACTGGCCGTACGCGCAGTTGCACCACCTCGAACACGAGGTCGCCCACGCCACCGGGCCGCTCGGCTCGGTCCTCGGCTGGCTGACCAACACCCTCGGCTCCGCCGTCGTCGGCCTGGTCGTCGGATCGATCATCACCGCGATCGTGCTGACGTTTTTCCACAAGGGTCATGAGGACCGCGAGGCCCCCGCGCAGGCCTGACCCGCCACGTACGCTGCCCGGATGGACCGCATCGCACTGATCTCGGACGTCCACGGCAACCTCACCGCCCTCGAGGCGGTGCTGGCCGACATCGACGCCCGGGGCATCGAGCGGATCTTCAACCTCGGCGACTACGTCGGCAAGGGCCCACGAGGACGCGAGGTGGTCGACATCTGTCGGGAGCGCTGCGAGGTCAACGTCCTCGGCAACTGGGACGACTTCCTGCCCGCCCTGGAGGAGTTCGGCGACGCCGCGCAGAGCGAGACACTGCAGTGGTGGCGCGACCAGCTCGCGCCGGGTCAGGGGGAGTGGCTGCGGTCGCTGCCGTTCAGCCACGACTTCACGATGAGCGGTCGACGGATCCGGTTGTTCCACGCCTCCGCCACCAGCGTCCACACCCGCGTGCGGTTCGACCACGACGCCGCCGAGTTCGCCGGCATGTTCCGCAACACCCCGGCGACCGGCGACGGGCCGGAGCCGACCGTCGTCGCGTACGGCGACACCCACGACTCCTTCCTGGAGACAGATCTCGGTCTCACCCTGATCAACACCGGCAGCGTCGGGAACGCGTTGGACGACAACGTGCCGGTCTACGTGATCCTCGAGGGCGTGGTCGACGGCACCGACCCGGCACCGTTCGGGGTGCAGTTCGTCCGGGTGCCGTACGACGTCGAGGCGGAGCTGGCGTACTCGCAGCAGGTCGGCGCCCCCGACCACGACCTCTACGTCGCCGAGTTGCGCGACCGGCGTTACCGGGGCGACGTACGCCGCGGCGAGCAGCCCGCGTACCACCGGGGCTGACCGTTTCGGCCAACGCCGTACGCCTCGGTATCCTCGACGGAGCCGGCGTGGGCGATAACCCGCAGGAAGTCCAGAAGGGCGCGCCGGGTCCGCTGATCAGCGCAAGGAGACGGGACACCCATGTCCACTGACGACAAGTTCGACTACAAGATCAAGGACCTCAGCCTCGCCGAGGCCGGCCGCCACCAGCTCCGCCTCGCGGAGCACGAGATGCCCGGTCTGATGGCGCTGCGCGAGGAGTTCGGCGACAGCCAGCCGCTCAAGGGCGCGCGCATCGCCGGCTCGCTGCACATGACGGTGCAGACCGCGGTCCTCATCGAGACCCTCACCGCGCTCGGCGCGCAGGTGCGCTGGGCCTCCTGCAACATCTACTCGACCCAGGACGAGGCCGCCGCGGCGGTCGTCGTCGGCCCGAACGGCACCCCGGAGAACCCGCAGGGTGTGCCGGTCTTCGCCTGGAAGGGCGAGACCCTCGAGGAGTACTGGGACTGCACCAACGAGATCCTCACCTGGCCCGGCGGCGAGGGCGCGAACATGATCCTCGACGACGGCGGCGATGCCACGATGCTGGTCCACAAGGGCACCGAGTGGGAGGCGGCCGGTCAGGTCCCGCCCACCACCGAGGACGACTCCGAGGAGTTCTCCGTCTTCAAGGCGCTGGTCCGTCGGACCCTCGCCGAGGACCCGCAGAAGTGGACCAAGGTCGGCGCCGAGATCAAGGGCGTCACCGAGGAGACCACCACCGGTGTCCACCGCCTGTACGAGCTGGCCCGCGCCGGCGAGCTGTTGTTCCCGGCGATCAACGTCAACGACGCGGTCACCAAGAGCAAGTTCGACAACAAGTACGGCACCCGCCACTCGGTGATCGACGGCCTGAACCGCGCCACCGACGTCCTGATCGGCGGCAAGGTGGCCGTCGTCGCCGGTTACGGCGACGTGGGCAAGGGCGTCTCGGCGGCGCTGGCCGGCCAGGGCGCCCGTGTCGTGGTCACCGAGGTCGACCCGATCTGCGCGCTGCAGGCCGCGATGGAGGGCTTCCAGGTCGTCACCATGGACGAGGCCTGCGAGTACGGCGACATCTTCGTCACCACCACCGGCTGCTACGACGTCATCACCGCCGACCACATGTCGCGGATGAAGAACAAGGCGATCGTCAGCAACATCGGCCACTTCGACAACGAGATCGACATGGCCGGGCTGGCGAAGGTCCCCGGCGTCACCAAGACCGAGATCAAGCCGCAGGTCCACGAGTGGACCTTCGAGTCCGGCAGCTCGATCATCGTGCTGTCCGAGGGTCGCCTGATGAACCTGGGCAACGCCACCGGCCACCCGAGCTTCGTGATGTCGAACTCCTTCGCGAACCAGACGATCGCGCAGATCGAGCTGTTCGAGAAGGCCGACGAGTACGAGCGGCGTGTCTACGTGCTGCCCAAGCACCTCGACGAGAAGGTGGCCCGGCTGCATCTGGGCGCACTCGGGGCGCGCCTGACCGAGCTCACGCCCGAGCAGGCGGACTACCTGGGGGTGCCGGTGGACGGGCC
>JASLFY010000189.1 GCA_030150425.1 Yimella sp.
CCCAGGCGTGGAAGGCGGTGCCGCGTCGCGCGGCCACGGCCGGGCGACTGGGCAGCGGGCGACGCAGCGCCCGCGCGAACGCCTGCGGGTCGGCGGCCAGCTGCACCACCGCCGACGCCGACAGGTGGGACGGCAGCACCACCGCCGGCCGGGACCGCCGGGTTGCCCGCGCCCGCTCGTTCAGCAGGATGCGCAACTCCCGCCGGCGGGCCTGTTCGACCGGACCGAAGTCTCCGTCGGCCCGCAGCGAGCCGAGTACGTCACGTTCCACAAGACCCTGCTCGTCCGCAGCCCTGCGGTCTGCGATCGCGTGCCGTACGGCGTCCCAACCGGCCTGCAACTGCTCGCGCCGGTGTTCCAGGGGCTTGTCCGGCCAGACCTCGGACTTCTCCCCGACCAGCCGCGGGTTCTCGTCCTCGGGCCCGTCGGGCATCGGGTGGTCGGGCACCGGCCGCACCAGAGCGGCGTCGACCAGCTCGCTGAGGAACCGGGACGGCAGCCGCGGGTACTTCCCGGTGAACCAGACCGCGGAGGTGAGCAGCAGGTCCCGCTTGGCCCGGGTGAGCGCGACGTAGGCCAGCCGGCGCTCCTCGTCGAGGGCGTGGTCACCGGCGGCGCGCTTGAACTCCTCGACGGCGGCGCGGAACTCCTTGATGTCGTCGACCGCGAGGTCGAGCTCGGGCAGGGCGTCCCGGTCGCCGCGCAGCGCGTACGGGACCGACTCCAGACCGCCGAGCCACCCGGAGTCGTTGATCCGCCAGGTCGACCGGTCGAGCGGGTCCGCGCCGGAGCCGAGGGCCCAACCGCGACCGTCCTTCGCGAAGCTCGCCCGCCCGTTGTGGGCCGGGAAGACCCCTTCGACGAGGCCGCTGACCGCGACGTGGTCCCACTCCAACCCCTTGGCGGCGTGGACGGTGAGCACCTGGATCGCGCCGTACGACGACTCCAACTCGGGTCGGTCGAGCCCGCGCTCCTCGTCCTCGGCCGCGTCGAGCCAGCTCAGGAACCCGGCCAGCGTCGGCCGGTCGGCACTCGCCGAGAAGTGGGTGGCGACATCGGCGAACGCGTCGAGGTGGACCCGCGCGGAGTCGGGGCTGTGTCCCGGGCGCGAGAGCACCTCGATGTCGAGGCCGAGGGCCCGCTCGGCCTCCCCGGCGAGCTCGGCCAGCGGCAGACCGGTCAGCCCACGCAGGTTCCGGATCGCGTCGGCGAGACCGCCGAGCCGCTGGTGGGCGACGGCGGACAGCTCCTCGCCCTGCGGACCCTTCCAGTCCCGCGGAGGCAGGCTCTCCAGTGCTTCCAGGATCGAGACCCGGTCGCGGCTGTCGGACGCGTGGTCCTTCTGGTCGCGCGGGACGGCGGCCTGCTGCTCGCGCGACAACTGGTTCGCCCAGGCCGAGAGCGCGTCGAGGTCGGCCGCGCCGAGGCGGACCGCCGGACCGATCAACAGGCGCATCAGCCGATCACCGCGGGTCGGGTCCTGCACCGCCCAGAGCAGCGACACCAGGTCGGCGACCTCCGGGGTCAACAGCAGACCGCCGACACCGACGACCTCGACGGGCAGATCTTCGCGTTCCAACGCATCGACGACGAACGGGAACAGCGATCGCTTGCGGCAGAGCACCGCGGCGGTCGGCAACTGCCCCTGCTCGTCCGGCTTCCACCGCTCCTTGAGCCAGTCGGCGATGTGCTTCGCCTCCTCCTCGACGGTGAGGGTGCGGGCCGCGTCCACCGAGCCCTCTCCTGCGGTCGGGCTCGGCTGCAGCGCGGAGACCGGGACCGCGCTGGCCGCGCGCAGCGGACCGGCGACCAGGTTCGCGGCACCGAGCACGGCACGGTCGTTACGCCAGCTGATCGACAACGGGCGCACCGCCGCAGGGCCTTCCGCATCGGCGAACTGCGCCGGGAACGACGCGAGCGTGGTGGCGGACGCGCCACGCCAGCCGTAGATCGACTGGTGCGGGTCACCGACGGCGGTCACCGGCACCGGCTCGTCCGCGGTGACGAACAGCGCCTTGAGCAACTGCAACTGCGCCTCGCTGGTGTCCTGGAACTCGTCGAGCAGCACCGCCCGGAAGCGCCGCCGCTCGAGACTCCCGACACCGGGATGCTGTTGCGCGAGCCGCGCCGCGAGCGCCATCTGGTCGGCGAAGTCCAGCGCCGACCGGGACCGCTTGATCTCGGCGTACGCGGACACGATCGGCAGGATCGCGCGGCGCGCCTCGACGGACTCGACGATCTCGAGGTCCTTCGCCGACAGACCCTTGATCCGGCCGACCGGGCGCATGCCGCGGATGTTCTCCGCCGTCGCCCGTAGTTCCTCGTCGACCTCCGCCACGGTCAGCAGGTGTTCGGCCATCTCACCGCCGAGGGCGGTGACGGCGGCGATCACGCTGCTCTCCACGCGGGTGACGTCGTCCATGTCGCCCGCGTAGGCGCCGACCACCTCGGCGGCGTACTGCCAGGCGGCGGCCTCGGTGAGCAACCGGGCGTCGGGCTCGACACCGACCCGCAGCCCCTGCTCGCGCACCAACCGACCCGCGTACGAGTGGTAGGTCAGCACCGTCGGCGAATCGGACAGCCCGAGGGTGCCGTCGTCGTCGGCCTGCGGGGTCCACAGACCGGCGGACTGCAGGGCGCGCAGCCGGCCGCTGATCCGCTCGGCCAACTGGCCCGCGGCCTTCCGGGTGAAGGTGAGGCCGAGCACCTGGTCGGGCTGGACGAATCCGTTCGCCACCAGGAACACGACCCGGGACGCCATCGTCTCCGTCTTGCCCGATCCGGCACCGGCGACGACCAGCATCGGCCGCCAGGGGTCGGCCTCGATGATCGCGCGCTGCTCGGGAGTCGGCGGGAACTGACCGAGGGCCTCGGCGATCTGTACTGCGCTGTGGCGCACAGTGGTGGGAGTGGTCATGAGGCCGTCCCTTCCGCCGCGGCCGGACAGGCCCGTCGTACGGCGCAGATCCGACACTGCTGCCCGGGCACCGCCCGGAACTCGGCCGCGCCCATCCCGGCGGCGGTGTCGTGCAACAGCGTTGCGGCCCAGCCGGGGTCGAGCGCCTTCGAGAGCGGGGCCTGCGGCTGCAACGAGAACGTCGAGCTCGCGGCCTTGCCGACCTGCAACAGCGCCGCGCCGCCGGAGGTGTCGCCGTGGTCCGGGAAGGCGGCGGCCTCGACCGCCCACTGGTAGGCGGCCAGCTGCGGATGCTGCTCGATCTCGGCGTTGGTCGGCTTGCCGCTGCCGGTCTTGAGGTCGATGATCCGCAACCCGTGTTCGTCGTGGCGTTCCAGCCGGTCCACCCGGCCCTTCAACCGCACGCGGTCCTCGGTCGCCTCGAACGCGATCTCGACCGCGACCTTCGTCCAGCCCTGCGCGTTGGCCGCCGCGATGTAGTCGCCGACCCGCTCCAACATCTGCACGGCGAGCTGCTTCTTCTGCCGGCTGATCCAGTTGTCACCCAGCCCGAGCTGTCCCCAGCGCTCGTCGAGTGCCGGCAGCATCCGGTCCGGGTCGTCGTCGCCGAACTCGGCGGCGATGTCGTGGACGAGGGTGCCGAGACCAGCGGCGCCGATGTCGGGACCCTCTCCGCCACGGGTGGTGAGGAACCAGCGCAGTCCGCACTCGGCGAAGTCGGCGACCTTCGACGGTGAGACGACGACCGGCTGGTCGGGGCGACGCACCGGATTCACGCTGGAGAGGTCGTGGAACGCCCACCACGAGTCCGGGTCGGCACCGGGGACCCCGAGTTCGTCGAGCTCGGCGAGCAGCACCGACGCGCGGTCGGGCGTCAGGTCGCCGCCACCCGGCACCAACTCGCGGCGCAGCTCCGCGACCATCGCGCGCAGCGTCAGCGAGCGCCCGACCTCGGTGAACGAGCGCTCACTGACCAGGGGGTCGACCAGGTCGAGGTAGACGCTCGGCTGCTCGTCGTCGGAGCGTACGGCGGTGACCAGCACCTGCTCGGACGCCCGGGTGAGCGCGACGTAGAACTGGCGCGTCTCGTCGTAGCGCACGGCGGCGGCCTGCGCCCGCAGGTCGTCGGGCCGGCCGGTGAGGGCGTCGACCAGAGCCTCGGAACCCAGCAGCGAGCCGCGCAGCCGCAGGTCCGGCCACACCCCCTCCTGGACGCCGGCGACCACCACGAACTGCCACTCGCGACCGGCAGCGGCAGCGGTGGTGAGCAGGTCGACCGCCTCGCGGGCGGGCGCGGCGGTGGAGAGCCGGTCGCCGGGCACCTCCTG
>JASLFY010000243.1 GCA_030150425.1 Yimella sp.
CCACCGAGTAGTAGACGTCGTCCTGGTAGTCCGGGAACAGCGGGTACTCGGCGGTCTCCTTGCCGGCGGCGTCGTGCAGCTCCTGCTGCGCCTTGCACAGTGCGGCGATGAACGGCTTGGCGGCCTCCAGACCCTCGGCCACCACGGCCTCGGTGGGAGCACCGGCGCCACCGGCGATCAGGTCGATCACGTTGTCGGTGGCCTCGGCCTCGACCATCATGATCGCGACGTCACCGTCGACCACGCGACCCGCGACGACCATGTCGAACACAGCGTTTTCCAGCTGCTCGACGGTCGGGAACGCGACCCACTGGCCGTCGATGAGGGCGACGCGGACGCCACCCACCGGGCCGGAGAACGGCAGCCCGGAAATCTGGGTGGAGGCCGAAGCGGCGTTGATGGCCAGCACGTCGTACAGCACGTCCGGATTGAGAGCCAGCACCGTGATGACGACCTGGACCTCGTTGCGCAGGCCCTTGGTGAACGACGGGCGCAGCGGCCGGTCGATCAGGCGGCAGGTGAGGATGGCGTCCTCGCTGGGGCGGCCCTCGCGGCGGAAGAACGAGCCGGGGATGCGGCCCGCGGCGTACATGCGCTCTTCGACGTCGATGGTCAACGGGAAGAAGTCGAAGTGATCCTTCGGGGTCTTGCTGGCCGTGGTGGCCGACAGGAGCATGGTCTCGTCGTCCAGGTAGGCGACGACAGAGCCGGCGGCCTGACGTGCCAGGCGGCCGGTCTCGAAGCGGATGGTGCGGGTGCCGAAGCTCCCGTTGTCGATGACGGCGGTTCCTTCGAACACGCCCTCTTCAATTTCAACTGCAGACATGGATGTCGCAATAACCTCTCTGGGCCCGCCCTATGCGGGTTCCGTTTTCTGGTTCCTCTTTGTTACAGCTGTCGCATCGTCACACGCGCGCATCCAGAAAACCCGAAAACCATCCCGCTAACTGCTGACGGCCGTCGATCGAAGCGGCCGGGGTCATGCCCCGGCAGCCACTACCGAAGACCGCCCCACGAGGTTCAGGCGGACGCTGTGTGACGTTCCGACGTCTTGGGCGCTGGGCCCAAAACAGTTTTATGTTACTACCCGTACCAATGCCCATCGCCAGGCCTGCCGGAGCAGACCTGGCGATGGGAGTGAATCAGTGGTGCGTCAGCGACGCAGACCCAGACGCTCGATCAGCGAGCGGTACCGCGCGACGTCGACCTGAGCGACGTACTTGAGCAGCCGGCGACGACGGCCGACGAGCAGCAGCAGGCCACGACGGCTGTGGTGGTCGTGCTTGTGCTCCTTGAGGTGCTCGGTCAGGTCCGAGATGCGCTTGGTCAGCAGGGCGACCTGAGCCTCCGGGGAACCGGTGTCGGTCTCATGCAGGCCGTACTGACCCAGGATCTCTTTTTTCTGTTCGGCAGTGAGTGCCACGAAACAACTCCATCAATTCGGTCCGCGAAGAACAACGAGGGCGCGGCCGCCGCGAACTGCAGCACGCGCGTCGAGCAGTCTAACAGGAAGCTAGTGTGCGCTCAGAATCGTGCGAGCTCGCCCGGTATCGCGGTCCATGGCCACGATCAGGTCGTCGATCGAATCGAACTTCTCCTGGCCGCGGATGCGCGAGACGAAATCGACCGCCACGTGCTGTCCGTACAAATCTGCCTCGGTGTCGAGCACGAAGGCCTCGACTGTGCGGGTGCGGCCGGAGAACGTCGGATTGGTCCCCACCGACACCGCGGCCTGGTAGCGCTCCCCCGGCGTCACGGTGCCTACGGAGGGGCCGTGCCCCAGCACCGTGAACCAGGCGGCGTAGACGCCGTCGGCGGGGATCGCCGAGTGCATCGGCGGGGCGACGTTCGCGGTCGGGAAGCCGAGCCCGCGCCCGCGGCCGTCGCCACGGACGACGACGCCCTCCACACGGTGCGGCCGGCCCAGCGCCTCGGTCGCGGCCGCCATGTCGCCGGCGTCCACACAGGACCGGATGTAGGTGGAGGAGAACGTAACCGTCTCGGCCTGGTGATGTTCGGCCACCAGCGAGATGCCCTCGACGGCGAAGCCGAAGCGCTCGCCGGCCTTGCGCAGCAGCGGCACGTTGCCGCCGGCCTTCTTGCCGAAGGTGAAGTTCTCGCCGACCACGACCTCGAGGACATGGAGGCGCTCGACGAGCAGCTCGTGTACGTAGCGCTCAGGGGTCAGCTTCATGAAGTCGGTGGTGAAGGGCATCACCAGGAAGACGTCGACGCCCAGTTCCTCGACCAGTTCGGCCCGGCGCGTCAGCGTCGTCAGCTGCGCCGGATGGCTGCCCGGGAGGACCACTTCCATCGGATGCGGATCGAAGGTCATCAACACGGTGGGTACTCCGCGGGAGCGACCCGCCTTCACCGCGTGACTGATCAGTTCTGCATGTCCACGATGTACGCCATCGAACACCCCGATGGTGAGCACACATCGGCCCCAGTCCGTGGGGATCTCGTCCTGCCCACGCCAGCGTTGCACGACCGCAAGCCTACGGCGCGCCGCCGCGGCAGGCACCGTGAGATCCCCGGATGAGGTGACGATTGCCTAAACTTTGTGGTGTGAGTCCTGCAGAAGACGGCGG
>JASLFY010000275.1 GCA_030150425.1 Yimella sp.
GCCCGGGTAGCCCGGGAAACCGGACTGCAAGCTGACCGAGGCCAACTGGATCAGCGGCACCACGAAGAACAGCAGCAGCCAGATCAGGCCGGGCAGCAGCAGCAGGTACGGGGTCCAGCGACGGCTCACGACGACACCTCCCTCCGGTGCGTACGACGGTTCACGAGACGGCCTCCTCGTCGGCCTTGGCCAGCTCACCCTCGGCGTCGACCAGGAAGGCGTGCTGCGGCGACCAGGAGATCCACACGTCGTCGCCCGGGCGCAGGTGCTGCGGTTCGACGTCCATGTTCTGTTCGTAGATCGCCCAGGTGTTGCCGGCCGGCGAGCGGACGAGGTAGTTGGTCGCGACACCGATGAAGGAGACGTCGAGCACCTTCGCCGGTCCCATCACCGACCGCTGCTGCGTCGAGGGCCCCGGGTCGGACTCGTGCACGCGGCACTTCTCCGGTCGTACGCCGAGCCGGACGGCGCCGCTCTGCAGCGCCGAACGGGCAGCCGGAACCGGGAAGCGCTCCGGGCCGTACGAGAACGTCACCCAGTCGCCGTCGACCGCGGCGGTGCCGGCGGTCAGGTTCGACTGACCGAGGAAGGTCGCGACGAAACCGGTGCGCGGCAGGTCGTACAACTCCTCCGGGGCACCCATCTGCTCGATGTGTCCGGCGTTCATCACCGCCACGGTGTCGGCCATCGTCATGGCCTCCTCCTGGTCGTGGGTGACATGGATGAAGGTGAGCCCGACCTCGGTCTAGATCCGCTTGAGCTCCACCTGCATCTCGCGACGCAGCTTGAGGTCGAGCGCGCCCAGCGGCTCGTCCAGCAGCAGCACCTCGGGCCGGTTCACCAGTGCCCGCGCCACGGCGACGCGCTGCTGCTGACCACCCGACAGCTGCTGCGGCTTGCGGCCGGCGAGGTGGGTCAACTGCACCAGGTCCAGCGTCGAATCCGCTTGTGCCATCGCGTCCTTCACGCCACGCCGCTTCGGACCGAAGGCGACGTTGTCGCGCACCGAGAGGTGCGGGAAGAGCGCGTACGACTGGAAGACGGTGTTGACCGGGCGCTCGTACGGCCGACTGCCGGTCAGGTCCGTGTCGCCGATCAGGATGCGTCCGGAGGTGGGCTGCTCGAGGCCCGCGATCATCCGCAGCGTGGTCGTCTTGCCGCAGCCGGACGGGCCGAGCAGGGCGAAGAACGAACCGCGCGGGACGTCGAGGTCGAGGTCGTCGACCGCGGTGAAGTCGGCGAACGACTTGGTCACACCCTGCAGGTGCAGGTCACCGGTCGCCTTGCGCAGGTCACTCATCAGTTGCCAACCACCTTTGCCCACAGGGAGCTGTAGTCCGCATCCTCCTGGGCGTCGAGGGCGCGGAATCCCTGGATGTTGTGCTTCTTGATGTAGTCCTCGGACGGGAAGATGAACGGGCTCTTGGCCAGCTCCGGATCGATCTTCTCCATCTCGGCCTGGGCGCCCTCGACCGGACACACGTAGTTCACGTACGCCGCGACCTCCGCCGCCACCTTCGGGTCGTAGTAGTAGTCGATCAGGCGGTGCGCGTTCTTGCGGTGCCGTGCGGTGATCGGCAGCATCAGGTTGTCGCTCCAGATCGTGCCGCCCGACTCGGGGATGACGAACTCCCAATTGTCGTTGCCGGTCTCCGAGCGCAGCACGAACAGGTCACCGCTCCAGACGATGCCGGCGACCGCGTTGCCGCCCTTGAGGTCCTCCAGGTAGGAGTTGCCCTTGATCCGGCGGATGTTGCCGTCGCTGACGCGCTTGCTGATCTCGTCGAACGCCTTCTCGACCTGGGTCTTGGTGAACGGCTTCGAGATGTCCACGCCCTGGCTCTGCATCACCAGGCCCGCGGTGTCCCGGAACTCCGAGAGCACCACGACGCGGCCCTTCAGGTCCGGCCGCCACAGGTCGGCGATCGCCTTCACCGGGGACGTCTTGGTCTTGTCATACGCAAGGCCGGCGAAGCCGGACTGCCAGGTGATGGAGTGCGTACGGCCCGGGTCGAAGGAGACGTCCTGCAGTGAGGGCCGCAGGTTGTGCACGTTGGCCATCGAGATCAGGTCCAGCGGCTGCACCAGCTGGTCGCGGATCAGCCGGTTGGCCATCCAGTCGGTCAACACCATCAGGTCACGGTCGATGTCCTGACCGGCGCGCAGCTGCGGCGAGACCTTGTTGACGTACGTGTCGTTGTCGTCGATGTCCTCGTAGTACGACGCCTTGATCCCCGTCTTCTTCTTGAACGCCTCGAGCGTCGGGTAGGTCTGGGTCTTGTCGTCGTAGTCGAGGTACGCCGTCCAGTTGGCCCACTTCACCGACTTGTCCTTGTCGGACAGGTCGGCCGGCAGCTTCACCTCGGCCTGTCCCCCGGCGGCCGGTGGTTTCGGTGGCGCACACGCCGCCGTCGCTGCGGCGAGCGCTGCAGCACCGCTGAGCCCCAACAGATTTCGCCGGGACAGCATCCCGCTGCGGGCAAGTCTCACCAGCTCCCGGGTGCTCGGGTCGAGCGGGGGTCGAGGGGTCATCCGGGCTCCTTCAGGGGCAATCAGATTCGATCCGGGAAATCATGTCCGCAGCGGTGCCGCCCTGTCCCGGGATTCCGGTAACGACATGGCCACGAGCATTCGCCCGTGGCCATGTCGTGTGGTCCGCGAGGTGCGGACGCGAGTGCGATCAGCTGTCGATGTTCGCCATGACGTGCTTGATCCGGGTGTAGTCCTCGAACCCGTACATCGACAGGTCCTTGCCGTAGCCGGAGTGCTTGAAGCCGCCGTGCGGCATCTCGGCGACCAACGGGATGTGGGTGTTGATCCAGACACAACCGAAGTTGAGCGCCTTGCTGACCCGCATCGCCCGGCCGAAGTCCTTCGTCCAGACCGAGGACGCGAGGCCGTACTTCACCCCGTTGGCCCAGGCGATCGCCTCGGCCTCGTCGGAGAACTGCTGCACGGTGATGACCGGGCCGAAGATCTCGTCCTGGATGACCTCGTCGTCCTGCTTCAGCCCGGACACGACGGTCGGCTCCAGGAAGTAGCCGTCGCCGAGCGCGGTCATCCGGTTGCCACCGGCGGCGACCGTGGCGTGGGACGGCAGGCGCGACAGCATGCCGGTGACGCGGTCGAGCTGGTTGACGTTGTTCACCGGGCCGAGCAGGGCGTCCTCGTCGTCCGGCTTGCCGACCTTCGCCTCGTTCTTGGCGTACTCGGCCAGCGCCGCGACGAAGTCGTTGTGGATGCCAGGCGTCGTCAGCACGCGGGTGGCCGCGGTGCAGTCCTGACCGGCGTTGAAGTAACCGGCGATCGCGATGCCCTCGACCGCGGCCTCGATGTCGGCGTCGTCGAACACGACGACCGGCGCCTTGCCACCCAGCTCGAGGTGGACCCGCTTCACGTCGTGTGAGGCCGACTCCGCCACCTGCATACCGGCGCGCACCGAACCGGTGATCGCGACCAGCTGCGGGGTCGGGTGCTCGACGACGAAGCGGCCGGTGTCGCGGTCACCGGTGACCACGTTGAAGGTGCCCTCGGGCAGGAACTCCGAGGCGATCTCCGCCATCAGCAGCGTCGTCTCGGGGGTGGTGTCGCTCGGCTTGAGGACGACGGTGTTGCCCGCGGCGAGCGCCGGGGCGATCTTCCACATCGCCATCATCATCGGGTAGTTCCACGGCGTCACCTGACCGACGACACCGATCGGCTCGCGGCGGATCCAGCTGGTGTGGCCCTTCATGTACTCGCCCGACGCGCGGCCCTCCAGGACGCGCGCCGCACCCGCGAAGAAGCGCAGCTGGTCGACCATCGGCGGGACCTCTTCGGAGGCGGTGAGCGCGTACGGCTTACCGGTGTTCTCCGCCTCGAGCTTGACGAAGTCGTCGGCCCGCTTCTCGATTGCGTCGGCGAACTTCAGCAGTGCCTGCTGCCGCTCGCTCGGGGTGGTCTGTCCCCACTCCCCGAACGCCTTGCTCGCCGACTGGTAGGCGGCGTCGACATCAGCCGCGGTCGAGACGGGGGCCTTCGCCACCACCTGCGCGTCGACCGGGTTGACGATGTCCTGCGTCTTGTCGGTCTGGGCCTCGACGTACGAGCCCCCGATGAAGTTCTTCAGTTGCCTGACCACGAATGGCCCTCCTAGCTCCGGATTGATGCGTCCGAGCCTATGCGGCGCGCCACCGACTTGTGACCCAGGTCGCAGAAGCGCGTGCCACGCTGGCCGGTATGCCGACGATCACCTGCGTACGTGGCGACATCACCACCGAGGACGTCGACGCGATCGCCAACGCCGCGAACTCCACGCTGCTGGGCGGGGGCGGTGTCGACGGAGCAATCCACCGGGCCGCCGGCCCGCGGCTGCTGCAGGCCTGCCAGGACCTGCGCCGCGACCGGCTACCCGACGGACTTCCGGTCGGCGACGCCGTCGCGACCCCGGCGTACGACCTCCCGTGCCGGTGGGTCATCCACACCGTCGGACCGAATCGCCATGTCGGACAGACGGATCCGGACCTACTCCGGTCGTGCTTCACCAGCAGCCTCGAGGTCGCCGACGAACTGGGCGCGCGATCGGTCGCGTTCCCGGCGATCAGTGCCGGTGTCTACGGCTGGGCCGCGGACGACGTCGCCCGCATCGCGATGGATGCGGTCAGGACG
>JASLFY010000330.1 GCA_030150425.1 Yimella sp.
GACGCGAAGGAGAACGGCGGCGGCAGGACGAGCCCGTCGGGCCGCACCTCGGTGTGCTCCCGCACCGGCCCCCGGTCCGCGGGCGGCGCCCCGCCGGACCGGCCCAGCCCGACGTCGACCCGGCCGGGGAAGGCCGCGTCGAGCAGGCCGAACTCCTCGAGGGTCGACAGCGCCGTGCGGTGTCCCATCTGCACCGCGGCGGCGCCCAGCCGGATCGACGACGTGGCCGCCCCGGCGAGGGCGATCGTCACCGCCGGCGAGACTCCCGCCACGCCCGGATTGAGGTGGTGTTCGGCGAACCAGTAACGGGCGTAACCGAATTCCTCCGCACGGCGGGCCAGGTCGACGCTGTTGCGCAGCGCCTCCGCCGACGTGGAGCCCGAGGAGACCGGCACCAGATCGAGGACCGACAGCGGCACGCTCACGACGGGGTCCTCGCGAAGTATCGGAGCGACGAAGGAGCGGAGAACTTCGTGGGGTGTCTCATGATGCGGCCTCGTGGCGTTCCGGGCGGGTGTCGAGCGGCGGCAACCCGAGGTTCTCCCGCAACGTCTCGCCGGCGTACTCGGTGCGCAGCACCCCGATCTCCTGCAGCAACGGAACCACCCGGTCGACGAACGGGTCGAGGCCGCCGGGGGTGAGGTGCGGCACCAGGATGAAGCCGTCGCAGGCGTCGTGCTGCACGAAGTGGTTCAGCTGCGACGCGACGGTCAACGGCGACCCGACGAAGTTCTGTCGACCGGTGACCTCGATGACCAGGTCCCGGATCGACAGGCCCTCCGCCGCAGCCTTCTCGCGCCAGCGCTGTGCCGTGCCGAGCGCATCGGTGGTGCGCCGTACGCTAGCCCGTCCCTGCGCCAGCAGTTCCTCACCGACCAGCGGGTCGACGTCGGGCAGCGGACCGTCCGGGTCGTACGCCGACAGGTCGCGGTTCCACAACTGCTCCAAGACGTTGATCGCGGTCTGCCCGCTCACCTGCTGGCGTCGGATGACACCGGCCAACTCCTGCGCCTCGTCGTCGGTGTCGCCGATCACGAAAGTCACGCCGGGAAGGATCAACAGGTCGTCGGCGCTGCGGCCGTGCTGCGGCAGCCGTCGCTTCACGTCGCGGTAGAACTCCTGGCCGGCCTCGAGCGTGGAATGCCGGGTGAAGATCGCGTCGGCCTCCGCCGCGGCGAACTCCCGGCCCTCCGGCGAGTCGCCGGCCTGGAAGATCACCGGACGACCCTGGGGCGACCGGGGCACGCTGAACCGCCCGCTGATGTCGAAATGCTGGTCCCGGTAGGCGTACGACCCCGCGTGCGGGTCCGCCAGGAACCGCCCCGCGTCGTGATCGGCGACCACGTCGCCGTCCGCCCACGAGTCCCACAGCGTCCGCGCCGCCCGGACGAACGATTGCGCTCGCCTGTATCGGTCCGCCTGGTCCAGATACCCGCCTCGGCGGAAGTTCTCGCCGGTGAAGGCATCGGACGACGTCACGACGTTCCAGGCCGCCCGACCGTGCGAGAGATGGTCCAACGTCGCGAACTTGCGGGCGACGTCGTACGGCTCGTTGAACGTCGCGTTGATGGTCCCGGCGAGCCCGAGGTGGTCGGTCACGCCGGCCAGCGCCGCGAGCACCGCGAAGGTGTCCGGCCGGCCGACGACGTCGAGGTCGTGGATCCGGCCCTGGTGTTCGCGCAACCGCAGCCCCTCGGCGAGGAAGAGGAAGTCGAACCGTCCGCGCTCGGCGGTCCGGGCGAACCGACTGAAGGAGTCGAACGCGATGTGACTCCCCGCGGCCGGATCGCTCCAGACGGTCGTGTTGTTGACGCCCGGGAAATGAGCACCGAGCCGAATCTGCTTCTGCTGCTTCGTCATTCGCCAACTCCCTCAGGCCGCCGCGTAGCGGTTGGTCGGGTGGTCGAGACCGAGATGGCCACGCAACGTCGACGTCTCGTACGTCGTCCGGAACACACCTGCCTGCTGCAACTGGGGCACCAGGTCGCGGGTGATCCCGCGCAGGTCGTACGGCAGCACCGCCGGCCGCAACCGGAACCCGTCGACCCCCGCCGCGGACCAGGCGAGCAGGAGTTCGCGCAGTTCCTGCGCGGTGCCCTCGAAGACGGTCGCGTCGCTGTCGAAGGTGCGGCCGTCGGCGCGGTCCAACCGCTCCCGGCGGCCCCGCGCCAGATCGGCACTCCCGTCGAGGAAGACCACCAGGTCCGCCAGGACCCGCACCGAACCCGCGGGACGACCGGCGTCCGCTGCGGCCGCGCGGACCAGGCCGGCGATCCGGCCCGCGTCCGAGTCGTCCGTCGGCGTCACCAACGCGACGTCGGCGGTGCGGCCGGCGAGGCGGTAGCCGTCCTCCCGATGGGCGAGGACGAAGACCGGCGGCTGACCCTGCGGGGGCCGCGGAGTGATCGAGGGACCGCGGACGGAGTACTCCGACCCCTCGAAGTCGACGTAGTGCAACTTGTCCCGGTCCACGAAGCGGCCGGTGGCGGTGTCGCGGATCTCCGCGTCGTCCTCCCAGCTGTCCCAGAGCCTGCGGGAGACCTCGACGTGGTCGGCGACCTCACCGAACACAGCATCGACCTGCTCGACCGACGGTGTCGGGCGGCGCCCGACGTTGGCGTACTCCCGCGGGTCCCAACTGCCCCGCAGCCGCACCCCGGCGCGCCCCTCGCTGACGTGGTCGAGGGTGGCCACCGAGGTGGAGACGTGGAATGGCTCGGTGTGCGGAGCGAGCACCGTGGGCACCAGACCGATGTGCTGCGTCCGCGCCGCCACCCGGGAGGCGACGAGCGTGGCGTCGAGCACCCCGGCCGCAACGTCGTCCCGGTCGCCGTCCTCGGGACGGGTCGGCGCGAACCGGTCCTCGAAGGTGACCAGGTCGAGCAGGCCACGCTCGGCCTCCCGCACCAGGTCGGTCCAGTAGCGCGGATCGAAGATCCCGCTCGACAGGGCGGGGGTGGTGCGCCAGGCGCCGGGGTGCCATCCGGCACCGTCCAGCGCCACGGCGAGATGAAGTGGGTGTTCGGCCGACATCGGCATCGCCTTTCGTCAGATGCGAGGTCGCGAAAGTGCGTCACGGGTGCGTCGATTCGCCGGTGTGACAACAGGTATTCGCGCTTGCGACACCGGCTGGTGTCGCCGGGTCATCACCTGGAGCACCCCGCCGCGACGGAGGGTTGCCGGACAGCAAGCCAGGGCTTCGCGCTGTCACTCGTGACCTGTCACGAACGTAGACGAACGATCGTCGCCCTGTCCAATGCCTATCTCAAAAGTAGGGATTCTGCCCCTCGTCAGCGCGGGAGCCAGGCGTCGTCGGCCTCGCCCAGGCGGCGTACGGACGCCGGGAAGCGGCCGGCGGTCAGCTGCTGCAACGTCACGACGTCGAGCACCGCGCGCATGCTCGAGCGCAGCGCCACCCACAGGGCGGGAAGGTGTTCGGCCACACCGTGGTAGTCCAGTTCGTGCGGGCGTACGCCATGGATCTCCGCCAGCGGCCCGTCGACGCTGCGGATGATGTCGCCGACGGTGATCTCCTTGGGCGACCGCGCCAGTGAATAGCCCCCGGCGCAACCCCGCTGGGTCTGCACGATTCCACTGCGGCGCAACTGACTCAGGATCGCCTCGACGAACTTCCGCGGCATCTCCTGCTCGGTGACGATCCGCTCGATCGTGAGGCGCTCGGGGTAGACGACGGCCAGCTCGAGGGCGGCTCGCACCGCGTAGTCGCTACGCGCCGTGATCTGCACGGATGACCTCCTGCTGGTCGTACGGGGACGGCCCCACGATAGCCGCCATCCGATCGGCCAAATACCACCATTCAGATAGAACATGCCGTTCACTTGTGAATTCCAGAATGCCACGTTATGTTCCACGTCAGGTGATGAGCGACAGCGTCAAGCCCTGGCTTGCTGTCCGGCAACCCTCCTTCCGCGGTGGGGTGCCCCAGGTGACCACCCGATGGGCCCCGACCGGGGTCCATAAGCGCGACGGCCGTGTCTCGACCGCAGCCGACCGACCTGGGTGTCGGCGGGCGGATCGGGACGGCCCCGATCGACCGGGAGGAACTCCCCCATGTCCGAACTCACCCTCGAGCGTCGACGTCCGACGCCACGGGCGACACCGGCGTCACCACCAGAGCCACTGCCCTCGGACCGGCTCGCCGCGGCGGCGCTGGTCGCCCGCCGGCGACCGTCCCGTTGGATCGCAGCCGGGACTGCGGCAGTACTGCTGGCGATGTTCGTCAACACCGTCCTGACCAATCCGCGCTTCCAGTGGCAGTTGGTGGGCGACTACCTGTTCAGTGACGCCATCCTGCGCGGACTGGTG
>JASLFY010000410.1 GCA_030150425.1 Yimella sp.
GAGGAGGAGGCGGCGAAGTCGATCTTCGGCTACACGGTCGGCAACGACGTCACCGCCCGCGACCTGCAGAAGTCCGACGGCCAGCGGTCCCGCGCGAAGGGGTTCGACACCTTCTGCCCGCTCGGCCCGTGGATCGAGACCGACCTGGACGTCTCCGACGTACGGGTGCAGACCCGGCTCGACGGCGAGACCGTGCAGGACGGCCGCACCCGCGACATGATCCACGACATCCCGAAGCTGATCTCGTACGCCTCGCAGGCGTTCACCCTGCTGCCCGGCGACGTGATCCTCACCGGTACCCCTGAGGGGGTCGGACCAGTACAGTCCGGCCAGCGCGTGGAGATCGAGATCGACGGCATCGGCACCCTCGGGAACCCGTTCCTGCGCCGCTGACCCGCGGTCGGCGTACACGCCGGTGTGAGCAGTTGCACGTCGAAGAAGGCGACTGACCCGCCGGGCCGGCCCTACCCTGTTCAGGTGTCAAATGCACCGATCGGGATCTTCGACAGCGGCTACGGCGGGTTGACCGTCGCGCGCGCTGTGCTCGATCAGTTGCCGCACGAATCCGTCGCCTACCTCGGCGACACCGCACGAGCTCCGTACGGTCCGCGCCCGATCGCGCAGACCCGGCAGTTCGCGCTGGAGTGCCTCGACCGCCTCGTCGACCACGGGGTGAAGGCGCTGGTCATCGCGTGCAACACCGCCAGTGCGGCGGTGCTGCACGACGCCCGGGAGCGCTACGACGTACCGCTGGTGGAGGTCATCCGACCGGCCGTACGCCGGGCCGTCCGGGCGACCCGCAACGCTCGCGTCGGCGTCATCTCGACCGCCGGAACCCACCAGTCCGGCGCCTACCTCGACGCGTTCGCCGCAGCACCCGACCTCGAGGTCATCTCGCAGCCGTGCCCGCGGTTCGTGGAGTTCGTCGAGTCCGGGGTGACCGGGGGACCGGAGCTGCTCGACGTCGCGCGGGACTACTTGAACCCGTTGCGGGACAAGGAAATCGACACGTTGGTCCTCGGGTGCACCCACTACCCGTTGTTGACCGGCGTCATCTCGTACGTCATGGGTGACGACGTCACCCTGGTGTCCTCCGCGGAGGAGACGGCCAAGGACGTCTATCGCGTCCTGGCCGACGCCGACGCGCTGGCACCGACCGATCAGGAGGCCGGATTGTCGTTCACCACGACCGGTGACCCGGAGACGTTCCGCCGGTTGGCGAAGCGTTTCCTCGGACTCGGGCCGGAGTTCGACCATGTGTTCACCAGCAACTTCCACGGGGTGAGCGTGCCGTGCGCTTGACCGTCCTGGGCTGCTCCGGCTCGTTCGCCGGACCCGATTCGCCCGCTTCGAGTTACCTCGTCCAGGCCGACCACGAGGGCCGCACCTGGAACCTCGTGCTCGACATGGGTCCGGGCTCCCTCGGCGAGCTGCAGCGACACATCGATCTCGCCGACATCGACGCGATCGTGATCAGTCACCTGCATCCCGATCACTGCCTCGACCTGACCGGGCTGTTCGTCGTGACGAAGTACCACCCGACCCGCGGCCCGTTGCCGACCATCCCGGTCTACGGCCCGCAGGACACCGGTGCGCGCATGTCGCGGGCGAACGGCGTGACGCTGTCGGAGGCGTCCGACCCGCACGGCATGGACACCGAGTTCGACTTCCGCACCCTCGTCTCGGAGCAGGAGTTCCGGGTGGGGCCGTTCACCGTCACCCCGCACCGGGTGAACCACCCGGTCGAGGCGTTCGGCTTCCGGGTCATGGCGGACGACCGGCTGCTGGTCTACACCGGCGACACCGATTCCACTCCGGCGCTGACGCCGTTGATGACCGGCGCCGATCTGCTGCTGGCCGACTCGGCGTTCTGCGACGTACGTGACAGCGTGCGTGACATCCACCTGACCGGTTCGCGTGCCGCGCAGGCGGCGCTGGACGCGGGCGGCGTACGGCGGTTGATGCTCACCCACATCCCGGCGTGGAACGACCGGGAGACGTGTCGGGCGCAGGCGGCGAGCGTATGGCCCGGCGAGGTCGAACTCGCGGAGCCGCGGGCGACGTACGAGGTCTGAGGGCGCTTCCAGGGCGTCAGGTGGTCCACGGCGCGAGGGCGTCCGCCTCCGCGCGCAACCGTTCGGCCCGTTCGGGCTGACCGAGCCGGTCGTAGTGGGCTGCCGCGACCTCGCGCTCGTCGACCTCCGCCGCGAGCAGGAACTGCACCTCGTGTTCGGTGAGTTCGTGGCGCGGTCCGTCGCCGGCGCCGAGGCCGTACGGCGAACTCTCGATCGCGCCGGTGCGCTCGGCGCTGCCGGTCGCCTCCGCGTTGTCGATGCGCGCGATCCCCGAGCGCAGCGCGGCAACGGCTGCGGCGTCGCGCTCACGCATCGCGTCGGCCAGGGCGGCGCGCAGTTCGGCGCGGGTCTCGTCAGCGGTCATGACCACAATCCTATTGGCGAGATCGAGTCCGGCTCTGGTGGAATGAGGCATGAGCCCGCGCTACCCACGCCCGCTGCGTCCCGGCGACACGATCGCCGTCACCGCCCCGTCGTCCGGGGTCGAGCCGCGTCACCAGGGGCGCCTCGACTTCACGTTGAACTGGTTGCGGGACAAGGGATTCGACGTCGTCGAGGGCAACTGCCTGCGTGGCGGAACCCAGGTGAGTGCGCCGGTCGCCGACCGGGCGGCCGAGGTGGAGGCGTTCCTGACCGACCCGCGCATCCGGGCCGTCGTTCCGCCGTGGGGTGGGGAGACCGCGATCGACCTGGTCGACCTGCTGGACTACCGCGCGATCGGACGCGCCGAGCCGACCTGGATCGTCGGTTTCAGTGACACCTCGACGCTGTTGGTGCCGCTGACCCTGCGCGCCGACCTCGCGACGCTGCACGGCCACAACCTGATGGACACGCCGTACGAACTGCCGGCCGGGCCGATGCACTGGCTCGACGTCGCCGCGCTCGAGCCGGGCGCGAGCTTCACCCAGTCCGGCACCACCAGTCACCGGCAGCCCGGCTGGGACGACTGGGAGAAGGACCCGACGCCCACCACCATGCCGCTCACCGAACCGACCGAGTGGCGGGTGCTGCACGGCCCCGACGAGGTCTCCTTCGGCGGCCGGCTGATCGGTGGTTGCGTGGAGGTGCTCGGCCCGCTGGCCGGAACCCCGTACGCGGACGTCGGCGGCTGGGTGCAGCAGCAGTCCGAGGGAACGGTCGTCTACCTCGAGGTCGGCGGCACCGACGCGTACGACGCCTGCCGTCACCTGCACGCGCTGCGGCTGGCCGGTTGGTTCGAGCGCGCCAACGGGGTGTTGATCGGTCGCACCCGCGCGCCCGACTCGGAGTACCTCACCCATGACGGTGCGGTGATCGACGCGCTCGCACGGCTCGACCTGCCGATCGTGGCCGGTGTCGACTTCGGCCACGTGCCGCCGGCGATGGCGTTCGTCAACGGGGCGCTCGCGCAGGTCCGGGTCGCCGGAGGCACGGGGGAGATCACCCAGACTCTCGGCTGAGCCGCCTCGTCCCTAGGCTGGGCGCATGACTGAGACCCCGCGCCACGACGGCCGCGCCGCCGACCAGCTCCGCGACATCACGATCACCCGCAACTGGCTCGACCACGCCGAGGGCAGCGTGCTCGTCGAGTTCGGCAAGACGCGCGTGCTCTGCGCCGCGTCGTTCACCGAGGGCGTTCCGCGGTGGTTGAAGGGCAAGGGCACCGGCTGGGTCACGGCCGAGTACGAAATGCTCCCGCGCTCCACCAACACCCGCTCCGACCGCGAGTCGCGCAAGGGCAAGGTCGGCGGCCGTACGCACGAGATCTCCCGACTGATCGGTCGCAGCCTGCGCGCGATCATCGACACGAAGGCGTTGGGGGAGAACACGATCGTGCTCGACTGCGACGTGCTCCAGGCCGACGGCGGGACGCGTACGGCGTCCATCACGGGTGCGTACGTCGCCCTCGTCGACGCGATCGAGGACGCCCGCGCGCGTGGCCTGATCGCCAAGAACGCCAAGCCGTTGACCGGGTCGATCGCCGCCGTCAGCGTCGGGGTGGTCAAGGGCACCCCGGTGCTCGACCTGGACTACCCGGAGGACTCCACCGCCGAGACCGACATGAACGTCGTGATGACCGGCGTCGGCGGCTTCGTCGAGGTTCAGGGCACCGCGGAGGGCGCCCCGTTCGACCGCGACGAGCTGAACGCGCTGCTGGACCTGGCGGCCAAGGGCATCGGCGACCTCACCCGGTTGCAGCAGGAGGCCCTCGAGGCCCCGGCACGCGAGCGGGACCGATGAGCCGCCTGGTCCTGGCGACCCGCAATGCGGGCAAGCTGCGCGAGCTGCAGGCGATGGTCGGGGCTCTCGACCTCGACGTCGTCTCGGTGGCCGAGTTCGCCGATGTCGCGGACGTCGTGGAGTCCGGGGTGACCTTCGAGGAGAACGCCACCCTCAAGGCGCGGGAGGTCGCCGCGGCGACGAACCTGCCTGCGGTTGCTGACGATTCGGGTCTCGCGGTCGATGTCCTGGGTGGTTGCCCGGGTGTCTTCAGCGCGCGCTGGTCGGGCACCCACGGCGCCGACGACGCGAACATCGACCTGCTGCTCGCCCAGACCGGCGACGTGCCGGCCGAGAAGCTGACCGCCCAGTTCGTCTGCTGCGTCGCGCTGGCGCAGCCGGACGGAACGGTCGTCGTACGTCGCGGCGAACTGCCGGGCCGCATCGTCCGGGAACGCCGCGGCACCAACGGTTTCGGTTACGACCCGATCTTCGAACTGCCCGACGGCCGTACGCTCGCGGAGTACGCCGCCGACGAGAAGAACCGGATCTCCCACCGCGCCCGGGCCTTCGAAGCGCTGCTGCCGGAGCTGAGCCGACTCGGCTGAGTGCGGCCGATGAGATTCGAACTCACACTGTCGGGAACCTAAATCCCGTGCCTCCTGCCAGTTGGGCTACGGCCGCGCGGGGATCAGCTTAGATCGGCTGAGACCCGCGCGACCGACCGGA